>JBAVBF010000416.1:0-4546 GCA_049586115.1 Thermoanaerobaculia bacterium
ACCAGTACCGGTTCACCGAGAACTACCAGGTCAATACGGAGTCGACGGACGCTTTCGATCAGGAGACGCGCGCGATCAACGAGATCGCAGTGCGGTTTGCGGAGTCGCTGGTGACGAATCTGCTCGAAGGGTTTTAGCCCAGCCGGCTACTTTCCTTTCAACTTCGCCCTCTCCTCATCGGCACGATCGCGCAGGAACGTCGTCACGATCAGGTACAGCCCCGCGGCGGCCGCGAGCAGGTAACCGATCATCGCCATTGCCGGATAGCCGAAGAGCTGCACGCGCGTCGGGACGCGCATCATCATCGAGGACGCGATCAGCAGCGCCGCGATGACCACGCCGACCGTGATGCGATTGGCGATCTTGTGCATGCCGGCCAGGAACTGTTCGGCCTGCATCAGCTTCAGGCTGAATGACAGTTTGCCGGCCGCGGTCTGATCGATGATCTCGCGCGTGCGGTGGGGGAGATCGAGCACGAGCTGATTGAGGTCGAGCAGCGCCGGATAGAAATTGCGCGGCGCGAACTTCTGAGCCAGCTTCTGGCCCATCAGCCGTTCCGCGTAGTCGCGGATCACCGTGTGCGGGTCGTACTCCGGATCGAGGCGCCGCGTCACGCCGTCGAGATGCAGCAGCGTTTTCGCCAGCATGGCCAGCTCCGCCGGCGCTTTCAGCTCGTTGTTGTTGGCGATGGAGATGACATTGAAGATCAGCTGTCCGACGTTGATCTGCCGCACGTCGACGTCGTGGAAGGTCGCGACCACGGTGGAGATCTCGCGGACGAACTTCATCGCGTCGAAGCCTTCCTGCACTTCGGAAAGCCTGACGCACGCATCGGCGACCTCGGCGCCGCGATTCGACGACATCCCCAGCAGCATCTTGATGATCTCGTCCTGGAACTCTCGGCTGATGCGGCTGACCATCCCGAAATCGAGCAGCACCACCTCGGCTTTGTTGTCCTCGAGGTCGCGCACGAAGACGTTGCCGGGATGCGGATCGGAGTGCCAGATGCCGTCGACGCAAATCTGCTTCAGGTAGGCACGCGTCAGCGCCGAGGCGAGGTCGGCGTAGTCGTGGTCGATGATCTGCAGCGGCGTCAGCTTCGAGACCTTGCGCCCGCGCACGAGCTCCGTCGTCAACACGCGCGAGGTGGTCATGTCGTCGATGACCGTCGGGATCGAGATCTGCGGGAACTCGGCGAGATTGCGGCGGAGGATCTCCGTGTTCCGCGCTTCCTGCTCGTTATTCAGCTCGTTCAGCAGCGTGATGCGGGCTTGCTCAATCGCGCCGGTCAGGTTCATCTTGCGGCCGATGTCGCTGTGCTGCTCGATCGTGGCGGCGATTTCGGTAAAGACTTCGAGATCGTGGCGAACCTGCTCGCGCACGTTCGGACGCTGCACTTTGACGACGACTTCGCGGCCGTCGCGTAGCACGGCGCGATGAACCTGGCCGAGGGAGGCGGCGGCGAGCGGCGTCGATTCGAACGATTCGAAGGCTTTCGAGATCCGGACCTTCAGTTCCTCCTCGACGATTTTCTCCACCTCGGCAAACGAGAACGGCTCGACGTCGTCCTGCAGCGATTCAAGCGCGGCGATGTACTCGGGCGGCACGATGTCGGGACGCGTCGAAAGGACCTGCCCGAATTTGACGTAGGTCGGGCCCATCCCTTTGAGCGCGTTCGCGAAGGCGACGGCGCGTTTGGCGACGTCCGGCTCCATCTCCGCCGAGGGGTCGTCGGAAGCGATGACGGTCTCGGGATCGAGCGACAGGCGGAAGTCTTTGCGGCCGTATTTGGTAAAGAGAACGAGGAGGTCGCGGTATGCGCCGATGTTGCGTGTCTTCAGCATTCTGCGGATGAGTTTGCACGCAGCTTGCCGAGTTCACAGACACGAGTGTCTGTGCCACATGTTAGGATTCGCCGATTCCAATCAGGAGCTTTTAACGATGTCAATCCATAGAACTCTCTTTACCTCGGAGTCCGTAACCGAGGGGCATCCGGACAAGATTGCCGATGCGATTTCGGACGCGATTCTCGACGCGGTGCTTGCCGAGGATCCGATCGGCCGCGTGGCTTGCGAAACGCTCGTCACGACCGGCCTGGCCATGATCTCCGGCGAGATCACCACCAAGACGTACGTCGATTTTCCGTCGATCGTGCGCAGCACCATCAAGGAGATCGGCTACACGCGCGCCAAGTACGGCTTCGACAGCGAGACGTGCGCGGTGGTGTCGTCGATCGATCCGCAGTCGCCCGACATCGCGCAAGGCGTCGACACCGGCGGCGCGGGCGATCAGGGACTGATGTTCGGATTCGCGTGCCGCGAAACGCCGGAGCTGATGCCGCTGCCGATCATGCTCGCGCACAAGCTGGCGCGCCGCCTCGCGGAAGTGCGCAAGGCGAACGATCTCGATTTCCTCCGTCCGGACGGTAAGTCGCAGGTGACGATCGAGTACGAGGGAAAGCGTCCCATTCGCGCCGCGGCCATCGTGATCTCGACGCAGCATTCGCCGAGTGTGAGCCACGGCGATCTGAGCGACGCGATCATCGAGAAGGTCATCAAGCCGGTCGTTCCGGCCGAGCTGCTCGACAGCGATACGAAGTTCCACATCAATCCGACCGGCCGCTTCGTCACCGGCGGACCGCAAGGCGACACCGGCCTGACTGGACGCAAGATCATCGTCGATACCTACGGCGGCCGCGGCCGTCACGGCGGCGGTGCGTTTTCGGGCAAAGACCCCACAAAGGTCGATCGCTCGGCGTGCTACATGGCCCGCTACATCGCCAAGAACATCGTGGCCTCGGGGCTGGCAGACGAAGTGGAAGTGCAGCTGGCCTACGCGATCGGCGTTGCCGATCCGGTGTCGGTCTACGTCGATACCTTCGGCACGGAGCGCATCTCGCAGGAACGGATCGTCGATCTTGTCCGCGAGAATTTCGTGATGACGCCGCGCGGCATCATCGATTCGCTCAAACTCCGCCGTCCGATCTTCAAGAAGACCGCCGCGTACGGCCACTTCGGCCGCACCGAGCCGGAGTTCACCTGGGAAGCGACCGACAAAGCCGAGACGCTGCGCAACGCCGCGGGCGTGGGGGCGGAGGCGGTCACGGTCTAAGTTTCGACAGCGACTCACTCGAAAGGCGCAGACTTCGGTCTGTGCCTTTTTGTTTTGGAGATACCGCCAACAACACGAAGCGCGCCGACCCCTTGGGGATTATCGGCGCGCCTCAATTTCGCCAGCGTCTCCCGGATGTTCCCGGGCCGAGCATGTCGTTAGCTCGAATCGTGCCACTACTCCCATGAGCCCATGTACTGCAGCAACTGATCGATCGACAACATCCGCTCGTCGCCGCGTACGTCGCGGAAGATGGAGTGATACCAACCCTTCACTTTCACAGGTGTGAGAAGTTCCTTGCCGATGCGCAGCGGACGGCCTTCGCCGAGCTTGAGGAAAACCTTTTCGTATGCGGATCGCGTCAGCCGCTGCGACGGCGCGGAGGGTGACGACGCACGGCGTTCGGTGGAGCGGCGCGAACGGCCGCGGCGTTCCGGTTTCTCGCCGGACCACGGCGGCGCGAGCTTTTCGTCGACGTCCGCACTGCGCCGCCGCGGCGTGCCGGTTGCCGCATCGTCGTCATGCATCAATGCGGCGAAATTCTCCAGCTCCGGCAGCACCGAACCCCAGCGCGTGGAGCGGCCGACGTCGTCATACGCGGCGGGACGATCGTCGAGATCGAGCAGCGACGGTGTTTCGCCGCGCATCACCGACAGCAGCAGTCGATAGCTGAACGGATCGGAGACGCGGCGGATGCCATCGCGGAACGCCATCACGGTTCCGTACGCGATCTGCCGCAGCGACATCAGCGACCGGTCGGACGTCGACCAGCACTCGTCGTCGATATCGGACGTGAACGGACTGCGCGGGAAGTGAAAATCGCGCAGCACCCAGCCGTTGCGCGTCGGATGCTTGCCCGGCGTCACGCCCGCCAGTGCCGGCACGTCGTGTTCGCGCAGCACGTCCACGCGGTACGACGGCCAGGAGATCGTTTCGCGCACGATGCCGACGATGAGCGCGACCATGGCGGCCATCAGTCCCGGATCGGGTGTGAAATCCATCGTGAGCTCGATCCGCTCGCGCCGCGGACGGACGCCGATGCCGGTCGATCTGCGATTCGCGCCGGCCACGATGATCGGCACCGGCAGCAGATGGATGAGCAGCATCGCCAGTTTCTGGACGTTCCGATATTGACTTCGATCCTCGCGCGGAAGCTCGAACGAGATGTTGA
Organism: Thermoanaerobaculia bacterium; assembly: GCA_049586115.1. Taxonomy (GTDB): domain Bacteria; phylum Acidobacteriota; class Thermoanaerobaculia; order Gp7-AA8; family Gp7-AA8; genus JADGNZ01. Next base: position 4,283 of record JBAVBF010000416.1, read on the forward strand.
CGTGAAGACTGAACGCCTGCAGCCGCACGCGCTTGCCGTTCTTCGTTTCCCATTTGTCGAGCTGATCGCGCACGAAGCCGATCTGCTCCCACAGGCTGCGCACGACGCGGGCCGTGCACTGCGGCGCGATCTCGATCACCGGCGTCACCACCTCGATCACGCCGCCGTCGAAATAGAGCGCGCCGCCCGTGGGAAGCTGCAGCGATTTATTCGTGCGCCTCACGAGCGGCCGGTCAACGAAGGCCGCCGGCGTCCGCCACACCT
>JBAVBF010000417.1:0-13172 GCA_049586115.1 Thermoanaerobaculia bacterium
ACGTGCGCAATCGCGAGAAGTATTGGGTGCGGTCGAATGAACTGGCGTTCGTGGAACGGCTCTTTGCGCGCGCGGAGGTCGATCCGGTGCTTGAGCCGAACCTGATCGCGCGATTCGATGTCGTCGATCTGAAGCCGAAACAACTCCGCATCCTGCGCGCGATCGACGACCGCGCGGTGAAGCAGCGCTTCAACCGTCCCTTCATCAAGTTCGGACGCGACTACGAGTTGATCGAGACGATCGCCTCGGAGGAGTGGACGCTGGCGGTGATGATCGTCGATACGCTAGGACTTCGCGGCTTTTGAACAGAAAATTGGCATAAACCCGCGCCTTTTTCGATTCCATCCGTATCCGATTTATTGTAAATTGACTCGACGGTTTGCACGCCGAACCGAAATCAACAACAACTGAGCCGATCGACCTGCCCCGGGAGAGTGTGTGCGCGTGGCGCTGCGTCGTGATGGTTTCGCAGGAGAGCCATGCACAAGGCCATTCGCAACACACTGTTTGCCGCCCTCTCGTTCGTTTCCCTGCTCTCCGTGCCGCTAAGCGCACAGCGTGCTGCCGGGATTCGGAATCCGCGAGCCCTCGACACCGGCACCGGCTCAGTCAGCCTGACGGCGCTGGGTACTCCGGTCACCGAGAACTTCAACACGCTGGTCAATTCCGGGGTCTTGACGACGAACACGACTTTGCCCACCGGCTGGTACATCACCGAAACGGGCGGCGGAGCTCGCGACAACGAGCAGTACGCCGTCGACACCGGCGGCAGCACGACCGGCGACATCTATAGCTACGGTTCGGCAGCCGCGACCGACCGCGCGCTCGGCGAACTGCGGAGCGGCACCCTCATCCCCCTCTTTGGAGCGAAGATCACCAACAATACGGGCACGACCATCACGTCGCTCGACGTTTCCTACACCGGCGAGCAGTGGCGTTTCGGCGGCGTTCACTCCACGGTTGCCGACCGCCTGGACTTTCAGTACAGCGTCAATGCGACGGACTTATCGACGGGAACGTACCTCGACGCAAACGCCCTCGACTTCAATCCGCCCGTGACGGCAGGCACGGCTGGCGCGCTCGACGGCAACGCCGCTGCCAACCGCACCGCGATCTCTTCGACCATCACCGGGTTGAACATCCCCGCGGGCGCGACCTTCTTCATCCGCATTAGTGATGTTGATGCCACTGGGGCCGACGATGGTCTGGCCATCGACGACGTGTCCATCACGCCGCACGGCGTTGCAGCCAACACTCCTCCCACCATCACGCCGCCGGCGAACCCGATCACGACCGTCGCGCAGAACGCTGCGCCGTTTACGGTGAACCTTACGGGCAACGACGACGGCGGCATCTACACCTGGACGGCCACGCCGGTAACGGGTATTGACCTGGTCAGCGCTACCAGCGGCGCGACAACAGCCAACGTCACCTACACGGTCACGCTAACGGCCGGCTTCAGCGGCACGGCCACGTTTACCGCAACGCTTTCCGACGGCGTCAATACGCCGGTCAATCAGGCAGTCAACATCAGCGTGATCGCGCCTCCCGCAGCGCCGACAGGACTGGCCGCAACCGCGGGAACGAGCCACGTCATGCTGACCTGGAACAGCGCGTCCGGCGCGACGACCTACAACGTCAAGCGCTCGACCTCGGCCGGCTCAGAGACGACGATCGCGTCCCCCGGCACAAACAGCTACGACGACACCACCACCATCGACGGCACACAGTATTTTTACGTCGTCAGCGGCGTCGGCGCGGGCGGCGAAGGGGCGGATTCATCGGAAGTCACGGCGACGCCGATGGCCGCACCGGCCGGACTGGCAACGACGCCGGGCAACGCGCACGTCGTCCTGAACTGGAGCGCCGTGGCCGGCGCGACCGGCTACAACGTGAAGCGCTCGACCTCGGCGGGCAACGAGACGTCCATCGCCACGGCGCCCACGAATACGTTCGACGATGTCACCGCTGCAAACACAACGCAGTATTTCTACGTCGTCACGGCGACGAATGCGAACGGCGAAAGCCTCGCGAGCAACGAAGTCAACGCCACGCCGGCAGCGCCGGGCAAGATCGTGATGAGCATGGTGTACGGCGGCGGCGGCGCGAGCAGCGGCAGCCCCGCATACACGAATGATTTTGTTGAGCTGTACAACAGCGGCGGCACCTCTGTTGACATCACCGGATGGTCGCTACAGTACGGCGCGGCCACCAGCAACTTCGGCACGTCAAGCTCGAACATCTTTGCTTTCCCGGCCACGACGACGATCGCGCCGGGCAAGTATCTGCTGGTGAAGCTCGGTGCGGCCGGCACCCTCGGCGCTACGTTTACCGCTGATCTGACCAGCAGCAATCTGAGCATGGCGGCGACGAGCGGCAAGGTCGCTCTCGCAAAGATCGCCGCAGGTCTCGCCTGCGGTGCAACGGCGACTCCTTGCACGCTTCCGAACGCCAACATCGCTGATCTGGCGGCATGGGGTGTCGCGAGCAACGGCGAGGGCGGTACGACCATCAATAACAACGTCGCCCTCGACTCGACGAAGGGTGGCGTCCGCAACGCGGCAGGTTGTACCGATACCGACAACAACAACCTCGACTTCACGGTCGCTACGACCGGCACCGGACTGGTGCCGCGCACGAGCGGATCACCAACCCACTCCTGCTTCGCCGCTCCCAACAACCCGCCCACGATCACCCCGCCTGCCAATCCGATCACTACCGTCGCGCAGGACGCCGGGCCGTTCACGGTAAACCTCACCGGCAGCGATGACGGCGGCATCTACACCTGGACCGCAACGCCGGGCACCGGCGTCGCCTCGGTCAACGCCACCAGCGGCGCGACGTCCGCCACCGTCACCTACACGGTCAACCTGACAGCCGGCTTCAACGGCACGGCGACGTTCACCGCAACGCTCACCGACAATGTCAATCCGCCGGTCAACCAGGCGGTCAACATCAGCGTCACACCAGCGGTCGGCCCGCCGCCGACGCCGACGGCTCTCGCGGCCACGGCCGGCAACAACCACGTGGCGCTGACCTGGAATGCGTCCGCAGGCGCGACGTCCTACAACGTCAAGCGCTCGACCTCCACCAACACGGAGACGACGATCGCCTCCCCTACCACGAACAGCTTCGACGACACGACTGCCGTCAACGGCACGACGTACTTCTACGTCGTCAGCGCCGTCGGCACCGGCGGCGAAAGCGGCAATTCATCGGAGGTCTCGGCGACGCCGGCGATACCAGCGGCCGGGCCGACGGGACTCACGCTTTCGGTTGGCGATGCGAAGGTCTATCTCGTCTGGAATCCGGTCGGCGGGGCAACTTCGTACAACGTGAAACGCGGCACTTCGACAGGCACGTACACCACGACCACGTCCGCGCCGTCCGCCAGCTTCACCGACAGCACGGTGTCGAATGGAACCACGTATTACTACGTCGTGACTGCGATCATCGGCGCGGAGAGCGCGAACTCTTCGGAGGTCACCGGCACGCCCAACACGGCTGCGAACCTCGGCGTCGTCTTCAGCCAGGTTTACGGCGGCGGCGGCAACGGCGGCGCGATTCTCACCAACGACTTCCTCGAGCTCTTCAACCGCGGCTCGCAGACTGTCAATCTGAGCGGCTTCTACCTCGACTACGGTTCGCCGACGCTCAGCACGTGGACCGCGTCGGGTCCGTTGTCGGGAACGATCGCACCGGGGCACTACTACCTCGTACAGGAGGGCGCCGGCGCTGGTGGCACGCAGGCTCTTCCCACTCCCGATTCGTCCGGCGGTCTTCTCCTCGGCGCGACTGCAGGCAAGGTCGTGCTGACCACGCTCCCCGACCTGTCGAGCTTCGGCTCGGCTTGTCCGTCCGGTGCGGCAATCGGCGATTTCGTCGGCTACGGCACTTCGAATTGCTTCGAAGGCGCTAATCCGGCCCCGGCTCCCGGCAACAACACGGCGGTCATCCGCGCCAACAACGGTTGCACGGACACGAACAACAACGCGGGTGACTTCACGGTCACCGCAAGCACGCCGATCCCGCGCAACAGTGGAACGGCCTCTTTCTCCTGCGGAGCGCTGTCGAACAATCCGCCCGCGATCAACGCGCCGGCAAATCCGGCCGCGACGGTCACCGAGAATGCAGCGCCGTTCGGCGTGAACCTCTCCGGCAACGACGACGGTGGCGTCTACAGCTGGTCGGCGACTCCGGGCGCCGGTGTGGCGTCTGTGACCGTATCGAGCGGCCAGAGCACCAGCAGCGTGACGTACAGCGTGACGCTGCAGACCAACTTCACCGGTACGGCGTCATTCACGGCGACGCTGTCCGACAACGTCAATGCTCCGGTCAGCCGTACCGTCAACATTCAGGTCAACGCGCCGGTGGGAACGGACAACGCGCCGACGATCAACCCGCCGGCAAATCCGATCACGACCGTGGCGCAGGAAGCGCCGCCGTTCACGGTCGGCCTGACCGGCAACGATGATCACGGCGTCTACAACTGGTCCGCGACGCCGGGAACGGGCGTGGCGTCGGTGAACGTCACCGGCGGGCAGAGCACCGGCACCGTCACGTACACGGTCCTCGTCCAGAGCGGCTTCAATGGCACCGCGACGTTCACGGCGACGCTCAGCGACAACGTTAATCCGCCCGTGAACCAGACGGTCAACATCACCGTCAATCCCAATGTCCCGCCGACTCACCTCGTCATCAGCCAGGTCTACGGCGGTGGCGGCAACACCGGCGCGACGTACCAGAACGACTACGTCGAGATCTACAACCCCAGCAACGCTCCGGTTTCCACGACGGGATGGTCGATCCAGTACGGAGCGGCCACGGGAACGACGTGGCAGGTGCAGCCGCTCGGCGGCATCATCGGACCGGGCGAGTACTACCTCGTGCAGCTCGGAACGGGCGGCGCGATCGGCTCGGTGAATCCGCAGCCGAACATCTTCGGCAGCATCAACCTCAGCGCCACCGCCGGCAAGGTAGCGCTGTCCAATGCCGGTGCGCCGCTGGGCAGCTGCAGCGACTCGTCGATCGTCGACCTCATCGGCTTTGGCGCCACCTCCAACTGTCACGAAGGCTCGGCGAACGCGCCGGCGCCGAGCAACACCACGGCGGACTTCCGCAAGAACGGCGGGGCAACGGACAGCGATCAGAACGGGAACGACTTCCTCATCGGCGCGCCAAATCCGCGCCGCACTACTCCGATCCAGGAGGTCGGACCGTCGATCCTCAGCATCGATGGCACCGATGGCAACGGAGGCTCCACCACCGCGCCGCGCGACGGCAGCGTCACGGTGAACTTCAGCGAAGCGGTCGATGTCGACGCGAACTGGTTCACGCTCACGTGCGTGACGAGCGGCTCGCACGCGAACGCGACGTACGCGAGCAACAACAACAAGACCACCTGGGTCATCACGCCGAACGACAACTATGTCGCCGGCGAGCAGTGCACGGCCACCGTCATCGCGACGGCGATCCATGACAGCGACACCGACGACAGCACGCCGGGCACGGACACGCCCCCGGCGGACAGTTCGCGGACCTTCACCGTCACAGCCGACGGCGCCGGCACGACGCCGGAGAATGCGGCCATTCATCTGGCGATGGGCAATCCGTCGAATGCGACCACGGACGCCGTGGTCCAGCCGAACAACTACCTGATCTCCAAGCCCGAGTACGCCGAGTCCTACAGCCGCGACCTCGGACGTCCGAACTGGGTCAGCTGGCACCTCACGAGCGCCTGGACCACCGGCGTCGGTCCGCGCACCGATACCTTCCGTCCCGATCCGCTCCTGCCTCTCGGCTGGTACAAAGTGCAGGCGTTCGACTTCTCCTCCAGCGGTTTCGACCGAGGCCACATGGATCCGAGCGCGGACCGCAGCTCGTCCGAGCCGGTCAACGAGGCCACGTTCACGATGACGAACATGGTCGCGCAGGCGCCCGGCAACAATCAGGGTCCGTGGGAAAACCTCGAGTCGTTTCTGCGCACTCTCCTTCCGGCAGATGAGCTCTTCATCGTCTCCGGTCCGAACGGCATCGGCGGTACGGGCAGCAACGGCGGTGTCACCAACACGCTCGCGAACGGCCACGTCACGGTTCCCGCGAGCACCTGGAAGTGCGCGCTCATCCTCCCGAGCGGCAGCGGCGATCCGGTTTCACGCGTAACGGCATCGACGCAGACGTTGTGCGTGATCATGCCGAACCTCGATTCGATCCGCCCCGACGACTGGCACACCTACGTGAAGAGCGTCGACCAGGTCGAAGCGTTGACCGGCTACAACCTCTTCTCGAATGTGCCGGCGGCGATTCAGAACTCCATCGAGGCCGGCACGTACGGCGGCGGCACCAACCCGCCGGGCGCTGCCGACCAGTCGGTGAGCACGAACGAAGACGCAGCGAAGGCCTTCACCTTCGACACCGCGAACGCCACCGCCAACCCGCTCACGTACACGATCGTCTCCGGTCCTTCGCACGGCTCGCTCAGCGGCTCGAACGGTTCGGAGACGTACACGCCGGCCCCCGACTTCAACGGTACGGACACCTTCACGTACAAGGTCAACGACGGTTCGCATGATTCGAACACCGCGACGGTGACCATCACCGTCCTCGAAGGAAACGATCCGCCGAACGCTGCCGACGACTCGAAGACGACGACAGCGAATACGCCGCTGAGCTTCCCGTCATCCGATCTCACCGTCAACGACAACCCCGGACCGGCGAACGAGTCCGGCCAGACGCTTACCGTGACGGCCGTTACCGCCACCGCGAACACGCACGGCCTCGTCGATCTGACGAGCGGAAACGTCACCTACACGCCGGCCGCGAACTACAGCGGTCCGGCCAGCTTCACCTACTCGGTGTGCGACAACGGCATCACCGTGGGGGTCGCCGATCCGCGTTGCTCGACGGCGACGGTGAACGTGACCGTCAATGCGCCGGTCACGACGCACTTCAGCGTCACCGCACCTGCGAACGTGACCTCGGGTACGGCCTTCAGCGTGACTGTCACCGCGCTCGACGCTTCAAATGCAACCGTGACGGGCTACACCGGCACCGTTCACTTCACCAGCACTTCGGCTGGATCGCTTCCCGCCGACTACCCGTTCGTCGCCGGCGACAACGGCTCGCACACCTTCAACGTCACGCTGACGTCGACCGGAGCGCAGTCGATCACCGCGACCGACGGCGCTATCACCGGCAGCGCGAATACGACTGTTGCCGCGCCTCCGGCGACACACTTCAGCGTTACCGCGCCGGCCAACGTCACCAGCGGTACGGCGTTCAATGTCACGGTCACTGCGCTCGACGCTTCGAATGCGCCCGTCACCGGCTACACCGGCACCGTTCATTTCACCAGCTCCTCGGCCGGATCGCTGCCGACTGACTACACGTTCGTCCCCAGCGACAACGGCTCGCACACGTTCAGCGTCACGCTGACGTCGACCGGCGCGCAGTCGATCACCGCCACCGACGGCGGCATCACCGGCAGCGCGAACACGACTGTCGCGCCGCCGCCCGCAACGCACTTCAGCGTCACGGCTCCTGCGAATGTCACCAACGGTGTGGCCTTCAACGTGACCGTCACGGCGCTCGATGCATCGAACGCGACCGCGACCGCATACGTCGGCACCGTTCACTTCACCAGCTCCTCGGCCGGATCACTTCCCGCCGATTACACGTACGTCGCCGGCGACAACGGCTCGCACACCTTCAGCGTCACGCTGACGTCGAACGGCGCACAGTCGATCACCGCCACAGACGGCGGCATCACCGGCAGCGCGAACACGACCGTCGCGCCGCCGCCCGCGACGCATTTCAGCGTCAGCGCGCCGGCCAGCGCCGGTCCTGGCAGCTCGTTCAGCGTCACCGTCACGGCACTTGCCGCGTCGAACGCCACCGCCACCGGCTACACCGGCACCGTCCACATCACCAGCGACTCGACCGGCACGCTGCCGGCGGATTACACCTTCGTCGCCAGCGACAACGGTGTGCACACATTCACCGTCGCACTCGACTCGCCCGGCACGCGGACGATCACCGCGACCGACACGGTCAACGCGTCGATCACAGGCAGCACGACGATCACCATCGTCTGCCCGCCGGGACCGGTTCCGACCGCGAACGCATCGAACAGCGGTCCGGCCTGCGCGGGAACGCCCGTCAACCTCTTTGCCACCGGCAACGGCTCGATCTTCACGTGGACCGGCCCGGGCGGCTTCACCTCGTCGCAGCAGAATCCGACCGGCATCACCGTCGCCGGCATGTACACGGTGACGGTGAGCAGCCCCGGCCCGTGCGGCGGCAGCGCGCAGGCATCGACGACGGTCGTGATCAACCAGATCCCGTCCGCCACGATCACAGCGCCCGCCACCGCCTGCGCGACGTCGGCAGGCAACATCGCCTCCGTACCCAACGCCGGCGGCGGCGCGACGTACGCCTGGTCGATCACGAACGGTTCGATCACCGGCGGCAGCGGAACCGCCAGCGTTACCTACACCGCTGGATCGTCAGGTGGCGTGCATCTGGCGGTCACCGTGACGACAGCCGCTGGTTGCAGCGCCAACGGCACCGCGGATACCACAGTCGCACCGCGGCCGACCATCACGCTTCCGGCCACGATCAGCGCGGCGTGCGGGACGTCGTCAGTCACTGTCCCCTTCACTCTGACCGGCATCGGACCGTGGAACGTCCTCTGGTCGGACGGAGTCTCGCAGAACGGCATCACCTCGCCGTCTTCATCGCGCACCTTGACCGTGTCGAGCTCCATCGTGCTCAGCGCGATCGTTACCGACGGCAGCTGCTCGAACGGCAGCGCGCCGGTCTCGATCAACGTCGGTTCCGCGCCTGTCATCACCACGCAGCCGGTCGGTCAGATCGTCCAGCCGTCGCAGAACGCCACGTTCACCGTCGTCGCGAGCGGCGCGAACCTCCACTATCAATGGTTCGTGAAGCACGGGAACGGCGCGACGCTCGCCGTCGGAGCCGACTCACCGTCCTACACCACGAATCCCGAGGGGAACGCGATGTGGTTCGTGCGGGTGACGAATACGTGCGGCAGCGTTGATTCCGACCACGTAACCGCGCTCGTCGTCACGCCCCGCCACCATCCTTCGCATTAACAGCGCTCATCGTGACGCCGGAGTCCACACGGACTCCGGCGTCATGGGCGGCCGCCATTTGGAGCCGCGAGTACCGCGGCCGGCTGCGGCGCGGGATTGGTCAGCGCGTACAGCCGAAGCTGGAACATCGAGAGCCACGTCGCCGCGAAACCGTTCGCCTTCGCGCGCGTTCAGCGGCGGCCCACGCTCTGCTGGAACAGCCATTGCCAAAGCGCCGCATCGCCGTATGCGCGGTCCCACGCGTTGTGACCGACACCGGCAAACTCGACATACGCGACGTCGGCGCCCTCAGCCTTCAATGCCTCGGACATCCGGCGAGACTCGGTCACAGGAATGACCGGATCGGCGTCGCCATGAAACAGACGAATCGGCAGATGCCGCAGCGCGTGCGCGGTGAACGCGTACGGATCGCCCTTCCCCATCGTCAGCGGCGATTGCTGCACGGCGGTCGTCGTCTCATGCGGAAGGAGTCCGCCACAAACGATCACCAGCGCGGCGAAGGTGTCGGAATGGGCCAGAGCAAGATGCCACGTTCCGTAGCCGCCCATCGACAGACCGGTGAGATAGATGCGCGATCGATCGCCATTGAATTCTTTGATGCTGTGATCGAGCGCGGCCATCGCCGCATCGGCGGGATCGCCGAGCCAGCGCGAATCGGCCGGAGCTTGCGGGAAGACGGCGATGGCCGGCACGCGATCGGGATTCGCGCGGATCGCCGCCGCGACACCGATCTGCGTCGACTTCAAACCATCCGCTCCGCGCTCGCCGGAACCGTGCAGAAACAAAATCACCGGCCAGGGCTTCGACGCATCAAACGCACGCGGCACGTACACCGTGTACGGATACGGCGTTCCGCGAACGGTCACGGAACGAATCAGAAATCCAGTTTCGTGCGGCGTCATCGTGCGGCAGGAGAGTAACGCGGCGCACGCAAGGAACGGCAGGCTGTGCAGTCGAATGCGCACGCGCGGAGGATACAACTTCGCTTCAATCGCGCATTCAGCCGCACGCGCGGCGCCTTTGCTTTACAATCGCCGCTTCATGGTTTCGAAACGCGAGAAAGCGTTCAACACCGCCTGCCAGGAAGAGGTCTACCGGCAGGTGAAGGCGTATCTCGACGAGTTGGTCGACGAGCATTTCGACGACGCCGAGCATTGCGACTTCTATCTCAAGTACGGCTCCACGGTGCTCGAGATCTCCATCGACCCGTATCAGGAAGACGACGCCGTCATCGAGGTCCTCGCCTTCTGCGTGCAAGGCGTCGAGCCGTCGTTCGAACTGATGTCCGAGTTGATGAAGGTCAACGCGGAAGTGCCGCTCGGTGCATTCAGCATGGTCGGCGAGCATGTCTTCTTCTCCCACTCATTCCTCGGGCGGCGCCTTCGTCCGGAGCAGCTCATCGCTTCGCTGGACGTCGTTGCGAATGTCTCCGACGAATACGACGAGAAGCTCGTGTCGAAGTACGGCGGCGAAACCGCCATCGACCGTTTGCGCAGCGGTGGCCTCCGTCCGCCCGTCCAGCTCGCCGCGCGAAAGGCGGACAGTAATTGACTCGTGCGGCATACCGCTTGCTGTTTCCCGGCGATATGACCACGCGATTTTCTTCAGCCGCATCAGCACTTCTGATCTGCGGCGCGCTCTTGACGCATTGCACGGGCGGTCAGGAAAGCAGCGCCGCCGAAGAGCAGACGCCGAAGAAGAACGGCATCGCAGTCACAACGACATCTCCCGCCGAAACGGCCCCGCAGCCCGCGCAGGTCGATGCCAAAGCCGCGCTGAAATCGATCAGTTCCGCCATTCCGATCTATGCCGGCGCGCGCTACCGCGACGATCTCACCCGCCGCGACTCGGTGATGATCCGCAATCAGTACGGTCCGACCGCCGAGGTCTACACGCTGGCCACGGACGACTCGTTCCCGCAGGTCTACCACTACTACACCACGTACCTCGCGCAGTTCCGCGCCTTTCCCGCGCAGTCGCCGTATCCGGCTCCGCAGACGTGGCGCACGCTCGAGGTGCAGCTCAATCAGGCCATGCAGGATCCGTTCATCCCCGGCGACATGCTCAAGCCGGGCGACAAGCAGGTCACGCTGCAGGTAGCCGAAACCGAGGCCGAGCCAAAGACGGTCATCCGCTACGTCGTCACGCAGAAACCAATCGCAGCCGCCGAGGTGCAGAGCCCGAAAGCGTCTGGCGTACGAAACGCGTTCGACAGAGAGTGACTTCGGTCGTATTGCAGCCGGACGTTTGATATCGCATGTATCCGTGGCGCCGCATCGTCATCCCTACCGATTTTTCGACGGCCGCTGAATGGTCGTTCGATTCGGCCGTGCAACTGGCCGGCGCGACCGGCGCGGAACTGGTCATCCTGCACGTCCGCGCCACGCGCACGTCGAATCCTGAGGAGTTGCGCTTTCCCGCCGACGACGCGCTGTACGCATACGCCGAGCAGCACGAGTTGGAAAAACTTCGCGATCACGCCCGCCGCCGGAACGCGGACGTGGCCACGCGTCTCGTAGTCCAGCGCGCTCCCGACGCCGGCGCGGCAATCTGCCAGACCGCGGCCGAGGAAAATGCGGATCTGATCGTCATCTCTACGCATGCCCGGCACCACGTTGCGCATCTGATCATCGGCTCGACGACGCTGAATGTCCTTTCGGGAGCGCCGGTGCCGGTGCTGGCGATCCGCTACGGAATTCAACGGCGTCGCGGATTCGGACGAATTCTCGTCCCGGTGCATCTCAACCAGCGCTCGACTGTCGCCGCGTCGCTTGCGGCTGCGATCGCGAAGCGGGAGAGCTCCGAAGTCCACCTGATGATCGTCTGCGACGACACGAACCGCGCTCCGGCGGACACGCTCGTCGCGGAGATGACAGCGGATCTCTTTGCCGGCGTGACCGTGAAACCGGTCGTGCTGCAAGGGAAGGACGTCGACGCCGAACTGGTGCGCTACGCGCGCGGGGCGGACGCCGATGCGCTTTTCCTCAACGCCGCGGCCCACGAGATCAGCGCGCGAAAGCAGGACATCATCCGGCAGGTGGACGCGCCGGTGATGCTGGTGCCTCCCGCCGCCTCCGTTTCCTGACTCAAAAAAACTTTTTGAGCGAGGGGTAGGGATTTCCCGGTTCCGGGACACTCCTACTACGGAACCGGTTATGAAACTCCAATCCATGAATGGAAGTGTCGCCGGGCAGGACCCGGCGACAGAGACGATTTTCCTCTCGCAACGGCATGCTTCGTTCCTGGCGAAGATGTCGGGCGAGATCAATCCCGAGATGCCGAAAGCATTCGGGTGGCCTCATGCAATCCGCACGATTCTCGACCGCATCGAGGAGAGCAAGATCGATCTCACTGTTGCAAGCAGTGAGTATGAAATCGCTCAACTCGCGGCAGGCGAACTGCGCGCGAAAAGCCGGAGGCGAACAGCATCCCGTGCTTAGCGGGTTTTCCGATTCTTCATCGGCGATCCGGTCAGGAGCTCAACTAGCGATCCGATCGAATCCGCCTGTGAAAGATCGACGTTGCTCTGGAAAGCAGCTTCGATCAATCCTCGGATGATTTCCGCGCGGCTGATTGCCTTGCCATGCTTCAGACGGATGTCGATGGCCAGACGATCGAGATACGCGACGTGCCGATCCAACAGGACGACTGTGATCTTCGCCCAGGGCTCGGTGTGAACAATGGGTCTCCCGCGATTGCTTTTTACTGGTTGCACTCGTTCTCCTCTCTACGGTTTTTGGTGGACAAACCGCGGACAGTGTAATGCCGTCCGGGCATCCGCGTCCATCTGTATTTAAAGACTGAACAGCTTAAGTGAACGATTCTGGCGCGAAGGGGAGTCGCCCGGAAATCTTACGCGCTCTTTCCCCTCGCCGCAAAGCCAAATTCGCGCGCTGTCATCCTGAGCCGCCGAAGCCACGGAGCGCGAAGCGCGGAGTGGCGCAGGACGGTCGAAGGACCCCCCAGCGGTAACCGTGTCCTTGAATCGCAGCCGCCCCTCCCGGGTTGCCAGGGAGGTCCTTCGACCGTCTTGCGCTGCTTCGGCTTCGCCTACGC
>JBAVBF010000418.1:0-4340 GCA_049586115.1 Thermoanaerobaculia bacterium
CACCTCAGCCTTACTTCCGCCGTCGGCAGCGCGCTGTGCATCGGCGGCGTGGCCGGCGTGACCTTCGTGACGTCGATCTCGAAGCCGGTGATTGCGGCGACGGAGATCGTGCCGGAGTCGTGACTACGGCGTATCGATCGTCGCTGTCTGACCCGCATTGATGACCACCGCGATGCTTTGCGTGACTTTTCCGTCTGTGCCGAGCAACACCAGCAGGTACGAGCCGGGAGGGAGAGAGTCGAACGGTCCGTTGCTTCCCGGATGGAGTGGTCCGAAAAAGCGTTGCGTGCCGCCGATGGCGAAATCGAGGCGCGCCCGTTGCGCGGTGTGGGCGTTGATCAGCAGCGCGCCGGCGCGGACGATCTGGATGGTCACGTCGTTGCCGGGAGTGGTGAAGCTTTGCGATTTGAAAACGTAGCCGGGCCCGCCGACGGACGCGCTGTACGTCCCGGGGCTCAGCCACGCCCGCCACGTTCCGGATTCCACGCGCGTGACCTCTCCTCGGAAGGCGCGCGTCGAGTCGCTGATCATCACGTTCACATCGACCGGTGCGCCTGTCGTTGAATCGGCGACGTGGATCGTGATCGGCGGTACCTGCTCCATCCGCACTTCGACCTCGGGCGTCGAACCGTTCGCGACCACCACGGGTTGCGACGCGACGGCGTACTGCTCGCGATTCACCTGCAGGTCGTACGTCGCGTCGGGTATTGCCTCGATGGTGAAGCGGCCGTCGGAGTCGGTGCGCGCGGAACTGTTAGCGGGCAGCTTCGACATCAGCAACACAAGCGCACCGGCTACCGGCGCGCCGGACCTCGCGTCGACGACGCGGCCGCGCAGCGTGGCGCCGTGAATGTCGATGTCGAACGTGCCGCTGGCCGAGGCCGTGTACTTCGTCTGATACTGCGAGACGTTCGGGCCATTCACGCGCACCGTGTAGTCGCCGATCGACAGGCCTGCCGCGGTGTAGGTGCCGTCAATGGAAATCATCGCGTTGGCGAACTGGCGATCGCCGCCCCGCTGCACTCCGGACGGGCTGAATGCGACGCTGCCGTACGACACCGGCACGCCGCCTTTCGTCACGCGCCCGCTGACGGTGATGCCTTCCTCGAAATTGATCTCCACGGCCGGCGCGACGCCGTTCTCGACCACGACCGTTTTCATCGGTGCCATGCGGCGTCGTCCGGCCGTCGTCAGGAACGCGTCCACGCGCACCTGTCCATCGGGCAGGCCGGGCAGAGAGAAGTTGCCGCTGGCATCCGTGTAGGTTTGATTGCGCGTCGTTCCTCCGACCGCGGTCACGATGACCTGCGTCAACTCCTCGGGAGAAACGCCGGTGACGCGGCCGGTGATGGTTGCGCCGGCGTCGAGCGTCAGCGTGAGCGCGCGCGTCTGAGGCAGGTCGATGTCGCTGGCGTCGCCGCTGACCATGCCTTCTTTTCGCGCGGTGACCTGGTATTTGCCGTCGGCGAGCCCCGACACGACGAATGATCCGTCGCCGTCGCTCACGATCATGTTGTCGAATCGCCGTTCGCCGGCGCCCGTGGCCATGATGTACGCGCCGGCTACACCGCCGCCCGAACGATCGACGACACGTCCGCGCAGTTCGTGGCCGGGATCGAGCTCGGCGTCGAGTTGCACGTCTTTCCCGCTCTTCACCTCGACCGGCTTCTGCGCCGTAATGAAGCCCGTCTTGTGAAACTCGATCAGGCGCTCGCCTTCCGCAACGCCGTCGAGTTTGTAGAGACCGTCGGCGTCGGTCGTCACGCCACCCGTCCGTGGCCCCGTTTGCAGTCCCCGCTGTGATGCCTGCCCCACCTCGGCGCCGGCGATCGACGCGCCGTGCGACGTGACGTGTCCCGAAATCGTCGCGCCGCGATCGAGCTGGATGTCGACCCCCGCCACCGTCTTCCCATCCTCGGCATTGATGTCGCGCGATCCGGTTACATAACCGCTGGCGCGGACATTGAGGTTGACGGTGCCTGGCGGAACGTTGTCGATCGCATAACTGCCATCGTCCGCGTGAATCATTTTTTCCTCGTGCGGCGTGGTCGTGACGAGTGGCCGCTGACCTGGCGTCGGCAATGACACGGCGAAGTCGGTGACCGGCTGCTGCGTGGCGCGGTCGAGCACACGCCCTTCGATGCGCGCGCCCCGAGGAATGGTGATGGTGACGTCCTTGGCGGGAGCGTTGATCGTGACGGGCAGCGAGGAGAGATTGCCATCGATCGAATGCGCGGTCAGAACGGCAGGGCCGGCGTTAAGGCCGGTGATGGTGAAAGTGCCGTCGGAATTCGTGTCGGCGATGCGCGGCGCGAATGTGGTCGGCGCATCGACGACCGCCGGAGAGACGGGGGTTCCATCTGGCCGTACGACGCGGCCGCTGACCGAGATGCCGCGATCGACCGTTATGACGACCGACGCCGCTCGCGTAGTGAACAACTGATTGGCGCGCACGGGACCGATATCCTCGCCCGACACCCGCACCTCGTGCCGCCCCTCCGTCGTCCGGATGGAAACGATGCCGTCGGCGCCGGTGCGGCGGCAATCGGGCTTTGACGGATCGGCACAGGCCACGGCGGTCGACCGCTGCATCCCCTGATCGCCCAACTTCGCGACGTTGACCAGCGCGTTCGCCACCGGTTGTTTCTGCTTGTCGATCACGCAAACCTGCGCCACGAATCCGTGAGCGAGCGTGATGACGACGTCGTCCTTGACCTCGCCGGGCTTCCAGCTCCGCGCCCCTGAGGAGGCGGGAACGTAGTCGCGTTTCGATGCGAGGACTGACGCCGGAAACGGAGCCGACGGAGTGACGCGCACCGCGAATTCGCCATTCGCATTCGTTACCGCGCTGCGGCCGCGCGACGTGTTGACGCTGCTCGCCGTGACGACCGCGGCGGCGACGCCCTTTCGCTCCTCATCGATGACGCGCCCCTTCGCGCGCGCAAACGCCTGCGCCGCAAACGCGCGCGTGCGCGTGCCGGGTAACGTCACCGACGCGGACTCGATCCAGAACGTGGAATGCACGCCGGCGACCTGGTACACATGCGGAAGGAGAGGTCCGAACGAGAACGTGCCTTTGGCGTCCGTCACGGCTGTCATCGACTCATCGTCGGTAGTTGGGATGGTGATCGTCATTCGCGCGCCGGCGACCGCGCCGCCGCGGCTCAGATCGCGCAGCGTGCCGGCGAACGTGGTGCCGGGAGCGATGCGGATTTCTGGCGGGCCTGTCTTCGGCCGCATGGCGATTCCTGCTTCGCCGACGTGAATGGCGGAAATCGCCCCCCAGCGCTCCGGCGCGTGCGCGATGGAGAAGGTGCCATCCGGGCCCGACTCCGCGAGCGGCCAGCCGTTGATCGAGACGACTGCATGCGCGACCGGACCGGCAGGATTGGTAACGCGTCCGCTAACAGCAACGCCGCGCACGAGTTTCACCTCAAATGAATTCGGCTCGCGCCGCGCGATCGCGTAATCGGAGGAAACGACGTACGTGGGGCCGCTCGCCGGCGCCGGCACTTCGCCCGCAGCATTCGTTCGCGAAGTGTCCGTGCCGGAGACGACGATCGCGTTCGCGACCGGTTTGCCGCCGCTGGTGACGCGCAGCATCTTCGGAACGGCAGGTCCGAGCAGGATCGCGCCGAGGTCGTCGCCATCGACGGTGGCGATGGAAGTGCGTGGGTATGAGAGAGCGTCGACGACGACGTCGACGGCGACGGCATCCTTCACATCGAGCGAAAACGTTCCGTTGTCCGCCGACTTCGTGCTCGCGATCGGCTCGCGATCGATCTTTCCCGCGACGATTCTCGCCCGCATCGCCGACGAATTTTCCGGCGCATACGCGCGAATCGTCGCGCCGGCAATCGGTTTCGCGTCGGGATCGATGACCGTCCCCGTAATCGCGGCATAAAGGTTTGTGGAAGCAGTGACGGCGAAAAGGATGGCGAGCTTGCGCATGTCGATTCCGACGAATGATGAGCCCAGACGTTTCAGATGATTGAGTTTTTTACCACCATTCCATCCGCAGATTACGCAGATGTACGCAGACAGGGCGAGCGATCTGCGTAATCTGCGGATAAGCGGATTACTTCTTCCCCTCGTAATCCCTCTCCTTGAAGTACCCGCCGCGCTTTGCGCCGCCTTCTTTCACGGAGACCTTGCGCTCGTCGTCGGTTGGAGGGCCGGACGGCATGGCGTGCTCGCTCGCCTGCAGCGGGGAGGTATCGCCGCCCTGGTGTGGCGCGCTGGTTTCGCTTTCGCGGCCTTCGTCGAATTCGCCGGTGTGTTCCGGGTTCGGCGTCTGGCCTGTCTTTCCGGTTACCCAATCGCCCTGGCTGCCGTAGCTC
>JBAVBF010000419.1:0-3349 GCA_049586115.1 Thermoanaerobaculia bacterium
GCACCGGTCCGGTCCGCGGCAGCGACCGCAGATCGAAGTGGCGGCTGCTGGCCTTCTTCAGCTGAAATTCGATCGGCTTTCCGAAGGCGATGGGGCCCGGCTTCTGAACGACGACACCGGCGTCGGGATCGGCGAGCTGCTTCTTCTCGCGCTTGACGCGCGGGGCGCGCTGCAGTCGCTCGTGCTCCTCGTCCTGGTCGCCTCCACGCCCCTCCGGGGCGACCTGGTCGATCGTTGTGTCTTTCTTCTTGCTCTTCTTGTGCTTCGGCTTCGCCTCGGCGGTCCCGATCACGGAGGTGATCATCAGCACGGCAAGGAGGAAGTGGAGAGTACGTTTCATAACGTTTGTCCTTTGATTGAGGGTTCGTTCGAGTCTGGTGGCATTCCAACGAGAAATTGGCTGAGGAAAGGGATGGACTGAGGTTTGGAAAGGAGCGCCGCGATCCTGCCGTCCGCCGCGGACTTGGCGAGTTCCGGAGAGCTGTAGCCGGTCAGAACGATGACGTTCGCCGCCGGCTGCTGCACCAGAACATTGTCGATGAGATCGCAGCCATCCTTGTGCACGCCGCCGGTCAGATACGGATCGACCATGACGATGTCGTAGCCGCGCAGGGACATCATGGCCCGCGCCGAGGCAGAATCGACGGCGACGTCGACGTCGCAGCTCGCGGAAAGAGCCTGCCGCAGCGAGCCGGCGATCAAGTCGTCGTCGTCAATCAACAGAATGGATTTCGAGGGCGTGATTGCGCTCATCAAATTAGGGGAAAGGACCGCCGCGCATCATGCAGCCAGGCCAGCGATCCGTGAATCGGCAATAGGCCGGTTCGATTGTCGGTAATTTGACTACCCCCGCTTCGGCAGCAGGTCATGCTCGATGGCGTAGCCGACCACTTCGGCGTTGTTTTTTAGCCCCATCTTCGCCAGAAGGCGCGCGCGATGCGTGGCCACCGTCTTCACGCTGACGTTCAGCTCCGTGGCAATCTCACGCGGTGGACGACCCGCGGCGATGAGACAGAGCACCTGAAACTCGCGGTCCGACAGCGACTGATGGCCGCTGGTTTTCGCGCCCATCATGCCGAAGGCAAGGCTTTCCGCCAGCTCCGGAGTCAGAAACCGTTCGCCATTCGCGAGTTTGCGGATGGCGATGACGAGGTGCTCGCGCGCGGTGTTCTTGCTGACGTAGCCCGCGGCTCCGGCTTTCAGCGCCCGAGCCGCGTACGACGCTTCGCCGTGCATGCTGAGGATCAGCACCGGGATGCCGGCAGCGACCGCGCGCAACTGCGCGAGAACGTCGAGACCGGAACGGTCGGGAAGATTGAGATCGAGGATCACCACATCCCATTCGCCCTGCCGCGCGCGGTCGAGCGCCTCGGCGCCGGTGCGGGCCTCACCGCCGACGACGATGTCGCTCGTCTCGGAAACGATCTGTTTCACCCCTTCGCGGACGATGTCGTGATCGTCGGCAATGAGCACTCTGATCATGCGGGGTCCACCTGCGGGATACGCACGGAAACGATCGTACCGCGGCCCGCGATGCCTTCGACGCGCACGGTACCGCCGGCGAGGCCGGCGCGTTCGCGGATTCCGATCAAGCCGAGGGAAAAGGGATCGTCGATTTGCGCGGCGGTGATGCCTCGGCCATCGTCGCGAATTTCCAGCAGCAACTCCTCGGGTCGCTGCCGGAGCCGCAGCTCGACGCGCGACGCGTTGGCGTGACGCGAAACGTTCGTCAGCGCTTCCTGCACGATCCGGTAGATGGCAGTTGCGGCCGCGCTTTCAACGTGCAACGACGGATCATCCGGCAGTGAGAGCTCGCATTCGATTCCCGTGCGCTGCTCGAATCGCGAGGCCTCGGCTTCGATTGCCGCGGCGAGCCCGAGGTCGTCGAGAGTGCTCGGCCGCAACTCGGAGGAAATGCGCTGCACCGCCGTCACGGTCTCGTCGAGCGTGTTCATGATGCGCATGCGCAGCGGTTCGTCGGACGCTGACGGCGGCGTCATCGCCAGCAGACCGCCGACGTCCATCTTCAGCGCCGTCAGTGCCTGGCCGAGGTCGTCGTGAAGCTCGCGCGCGATCCGGGTGCGCTCCTCTTCCTGAACCAGCAGCATGCGTTCCGAAAGCGCCTTCAACTCCCGTTCATCCTCGAGGAGCCTCTGTTCGGATTCGAGCCGGCGCCGCAGCATGGTGTTGAAGGTGTTCGCGAGTTGCGCGATCTCGCGCGGCCCTTCCTCCGCCACCTGCGAGTACGCGCCGGCCGCGGCTCCCTCGGCGGCACGCGAGAGCGCCGCCACCGGCCGCTCGATCGCACGCGAAAGCATCGTCGCGACGATGATGATCACAATCAAAATGATGCTGCCGCCGGCAACGCCGCGCACGAATGTCTGTCTCACTTCTTCCATCGCCGACGACGTCGGGACGCCGACGTAGATGTGCCACCCCAGTTCCGGCAACATCGTGAAACCGTATTGCCGCGAGACGCCGTCCACTCCGACTGCCTCGGCGATGCCCTCGCGTTGCCGCGTGGAGGTCTCGAACAGACTCGTGCCACGCGCACTGCGGCCGGGCCATGAGCCGGCGTTCGGCCAGCGGGAGACGATCGTGCCGTCGCGGTCGATGATCGTGATTGCCGCGCCCGGTGCCAGCGTGCTGTCAAACGCATCCGGGTACTGCAACAGAACGAGCGTGGCGCTCTTCACGGGCATCGTCAGAATGGACGCCCAGCGGCCGTTGACCATGCCCATCGCCGGGATCCGCGGCCGGAGCCGGTGCGACTGCAGCTCCCGCGCAATCCAGCTCTCCGCAAGTGCGCCGTCACGAGAGGTGTCCGACTCGCCCGCGCAAAGAAAACGTCCGCCGGCGTCGAAGAGAAAAAGGTCTTCGTCGCGGACGTCGAAATCGATGACCGGCATCAACGACTCGCACGGGCGTGCGTCGATCTGCCTGGCGGCGATGCGTTGCAACAGCGACAGCGCGTCTTCGTGCATCGCCTGCAACCGCGCCGCCGTGGCGCGCGCGATGCGCAACGCGGTCGCCCGCGCTTCCTGCTCTTCGCGCTGAACCTGCGAAAAATAGAGCCACGCCAGGAGACTCAATAGCGGAATCGCCAGCGCCGCAGCGAGGATACTGAGCCACCACCGAATCGACCACGAACCGCGAGCCATTCAGCGAAGTCTACGCGGGAGCGCGGCCGTCTCGCCCAGGGAGCTGAGCCGGCCCGGCGAAACCGGGCCGGCTCAATCAGAATCAGAAGCGTGAACGGATGGCGATGAAGGCCAGCGAGATGGCCAGCACCAGAAGGGCGATGTGTCCGAGCGCCGGCACCGAGGGAACGACTGTGATCGCGCCGCTG
>JBAVBF010000420.1:0-9898 GCA_049586115.1 Thermoanaerobaculia bacterium
GCCTCCTGCTTCGCGTAGTGCTCGTGCTCGATTGCGTTGTTTCTCTGCGTCAGCGCAAACGCGCCGAGGGCCAGCATGATCAGAGAGATCACGGAGAAGATCGCCACCAGACGGCGGGCTTGTTTCAGTTGCTGGCGCCGGCGCGCTTCTTTCTCGGTCACGTCGCGATCGCGTTCGGTCCGGCTGGCGTCGAGAAAGTTCATCGCCCGCTCGAACGACGGGTCGTAGCGGCTGGCCCACTCCGCTGTGGGCGCGGCGTTGCTGCGCCAGGTCAGCGCGAGTTGCAATTCGGGATCGCGCCAGAGCGCGGCAACACCTTCTTCATGACGTTGCGCCGCTTTGGCGACGTTGAGGTAGAGCTGCCCCGACTGCGCTTCCTCGTTTGCCCACTCCGCGAGGCGGTTCCAGACGCGCATCAGACTCTCGTGAGAGATGTCGAGGATGGAATCCATCCGCAGCGGAACGCCCGCGGGCGGCATGAGGAAGGAGCGGCCTGGTTTGCGGAACGTATCGACAACCGCGGTGACGTCTTCGAGACTCGCGCCGGTAAGCGCGCAGATCTCGCTCATCGGAGCGGGGCGCCGAACGCCGCGGACGTCGGATGCTTTGTCGGTGAGCGCTTTGAAGAGTTTTTCGGCGATCTCCCTCCCTCGTGCGTCGAGCTCCGAAAAGCACTCTTCCGCATGCCGCGAAAGCGCCGACTCCATCGTGCCGATGGCCTCGTATTGCGCCAGATCGAGTGGCGCGGCCGGATTGCCGTCGTCCTCCCACCGCTCCCACGTCCGCATCAGCGCGTGCTGCAGGATCGGGAGTTGATCGGGATCGTCGCCGACGTCGTTGAGCAGGCGCGATACGAGCCGCGGCGCGATGGTCGCGCCGCCGACACCGACCGGCCCGGAGATCGCGGCTTTCAGCTCATCCCGCGACATGCGCGGCACGAGGTAAAGGCCGTCGTTGATGACCTCGGGAAGCTGGCCGAACTCCATGCAGTCGCCGATGAAGTCGGAGCGCATGGTGACGGCGATGTAGCAAGGCACTTCGCTCTCTTTGGCCGAGAGCAGCAGCTTGACGAACGCCGCGGCCTCATCACGGCCGACGATCCGGCGGCTGCGTTTGTAGCGAAAGATTTCTTCGAACTGATCGACCAGCACGAGGATGTTGTTGCCCTCGGCGAGGTGCGACTGGCGGATGCATTCGACCAGTCCCAGACGGCTGGCGCGCAGCGTCGTTTCAAAAAATGCGCGCGTCAGGTTCTCGTCGTAGTCCTCATCGTAGAGAGCGCCGCGCACGCTGAGCGCCGCAGCTAGATTGCCGAGTGGATCTTCGCCCGGACGCATGATCACCACCCGCCACCGCGAACCGGCGTGCGTCATTCCGCCCCCCCACAACGTCGGGATCAGACCCGAACGCACCAGCGACGATTTGCCGCTGCCTGACCGGCCGAGAATCGACAGGAAACGGGTCGTCCGCAGTTTGCGGAGCACTTCGTCCGTCTGCCGTTCGCGGCCGAAGAAGAGGTAGTCCTCTTCCGGTTCGAATGGGCGCAATCCCGGAAATGGATTCGATGACGGGGCCGGATCGAATGCGTACGAGGTCATGAGCCGGCCTTTGCCAGATCGGCGAGGAACGCGTCGATGACCGGCGCCTGGAAGCCGGCATTGCCTTCATGAAGAACCGTCGCCTCGAGCGTGCGGAGGCGTTCCTTTTGCGGAGTGGGAGGTCCGGCGACGTAGATCGCGCGGCCGAGCCATGGCTTTTCGCGTCCCAGTCCGCCGCTGCGCTGCAGCTCGCGAAGCTTGCGGCGCAGCCACACTTCGTTGCCGGCGCCATAGAAGATGATGACCGCGTCGGCGGAGCGAAGGTTCTCCTCGTGCTCCATCCGCGTCTGCGCTTCGTCCTCGTCGAACAGCGGCAGGATTACTTCGTAGCCGCGGTCGAAGAGGTAATCGCTGAGAGGTCCTGTCGCGTCGACGTCGTCCTGATCGCAGAGCAGGTAGATTCGCGTCAGCTCGCCGGCTGGCGCGGTCGCCTGCTTTTCGACTTTCGGCGGCACAAGCTTCCGGTAGATGAGCGTCTTGAGATCTTCGATCGGCGTCTCGAGCAGCTCCGCGGTGGCGTGCACGGTCGCATCGGTGCGCAGGTGAGCGATGAATGCGCGCTGCCGTTCGTCTTCGATCTCGAGATCGGGGGCGACCCAGATGATGCTTGCCAGGCCGCTGCCGCGCTCGGACGCGAGCGTCTGCTGCATCTCCGGCAGCGATTTCATGCCTCCCTCGGGTACGACTCCGTAGCTCTTTCCGACGAGATGGATGGAAAGTTTGCTGCGGCCGAGCTGCTGGCGCGCCGCCGTCGTGAGATCCGGCGCCACGAGCGGCAGGGGACGATCGGGCAGGACCTCGTAGCCGTTGCGGATGAGATCGCGCTTGATGACCTCGCGCTCCTCGCGAAGCTCGTAGGTCGTCTCCGCGAGGAAGACCGTTCCTTTGCTCTCCGCGGTCGGCGCCGTGGCGTTGCCGTTCTCGTGGAGAAGCTCGAGCAGTTGGGTGATGTCGTACGCGAGATCGTCGAGCTTCACGAGAAACGCGCGGTCCGATCCGGGGCCGTACGTCGCTGCGAGCTCCCGCGGCCTGCCTGACTCGGGGTCGTAGACGAAGAAGTCGTAGCCGAGCATCGGCTGCACTTCCGGCGGCTGCTTCTCCAGGGTTACGGGCGTCTTGACGACTTTGAAGATGCGCGCTTTGTCCCGGATGCGCACGCCGCCCGACTGCTCGGCAGCGGCGCAGAACCCTTTCAGCTCGCGATTGCACCAGTCAGACTGAACGTATCGCGGCGAAAATACCGAAACGATCGCGGCGATTTTCGGCAGCCGCTCCAAGATGGTGTCGGCGAAGAAATCGTTGCCCTGCAGCTTCGGATCGCGCCAGATCTTCGGCGTCTGCCCCATGAGCTGGCCGACGCGGATTTCGAGCAACCGGTGCAGCTGCGATACCCAGCCGCTTTGCCCGTCGACGAGCGCCTGATCGTCGATGTGCGCGTAGCTGATGAGGAAATCGTGTTCGAACGCCGATGACATGGTCCTACGACCCCTGCGCGCCGGAAGAGACCCGTTCTTTAATGGAAAACCCTATCAATGGAGTGACAGAGAGGAGGGATTCCCTACCCTTGCCTTGAACATTTTTTCCGTATCGAACGGATGGGAATGCCTTAGGCCGCCTCTTTCGGCCTCGTCGTTTCCTGCTGCGTCGAGGCCCATTTGGCGTGTTCCTGCGACACGAGAGACTCGACGCGTTCGGCGAGCAGGGCGCGCGCGTCCGCCACGCCGGCGTATGGCGATGCTTTGGCGATGTAGACGTACTTTTCGTGCTTCAACGATTCGCACGTCGATCGATACGCGGTCCAGTTCTGCTGGTACTGGTTCAGGTGGAGCAACCCTTCCAGCACCGTGATCACGACGCCGAGCGCTCCCGCGATCCATCCAACGTTCGGGATCGGGAGCGCCGGCAGAAACGGAATCACCGCGGCAGCTACGATCTCCGTGACCTTGATCCGCTTGTAAATCCGCTGGTTGCTGTTGCTCTTGCGGTCGTACCAGGAGATCTGATCCTCGAGACGTTCCACCACCGGATCTGCGTCAGCCGTCATACCTTTCTCCATCGATGATTAATGAAGGCGCATTGTAGCGCCGAGCCGCATTCTTCATCCGCTGCCGTGTGCTACTCTCCTTCGTCGTCCGAGAGAAGCGTCCATGACCGAAGAGAGAGCTGAGAAGTTCCTGGAGCTGTTCAACAAGGGCAAAGAATTTACCGAGGAGTTGCTGAGGGAAAATCAGCGGCTGCGGTATCGCCTGGCCACGCTCGAAACCGAGTCGTCGGCGGGATCGAATGATGAAGTCCAGAGGCTGCGCGACGAAGTGCAGCAGCTCACCGAAGAGAACCGGCGCATCGCCCAGCGGTTCAAGGAAGTCGAAGAAGAGAACAAAGACTTCGCCAACCGCTACATCGAGGTCGAAGAGCAGAACAACAACCTCGCCAACCTCTACGTCGCCAGCTACCAGCTCCACTCCACGCTCGACTTCCGCGAAGTCATCCAGATCGTCCAGGAGATCGTCATCAACCTGATCGGCGCGGAGTCGTTCGCGATCCTGCTGCTCGATGAGAAGACGAATGAGCTGAAGACGATCGCGTCGGAAGGCGAAGACGTGATGCCTGGTATCGAGACGATCTCCACGCGCCTCGGCGACGGCGTCCTCGGCAGCGTGGCGAAGACGGGCGAGAGCTACTACATCAATCAGGATCTCGAAGACGGCGGCAAGGTCACACTCGACAAGCCGTTGGCCGCGGTGCCGCTGAAGATCAAGGAACACGTCATCGGCCTGGTGGTGATCTACAAACTTCTGCAGCAGAAGGACTCGTTCTCGGCAGTCGATTACGAGCTGTTTTCGCTGCTCGCCGCGCATGCCGCGACGGCGATTTTCTCGTCGAAACTCTACTCGCAGTCGGAGAGGAAGCTGAACACGATTCAGAGCTTCCTCGACCTGCTGACGACCACGTCGTGAGGGGCGGATAGTGGCATTGGACAACGCGAACTTTCTGGTCGTTGAAGACTCGCCGACCATGCGCCAGTTGATCTCGTTTTCGTTGAAGCGATTCAAGAACGCGAGAATCCTGGAAGCGGTCGATGGCGTCGACGCGCTCAAAAAGCTCTCCGGCCCCGACAAGATCGATCTGATCCTCACCGACATCAACATGCCGGTCATGGACGGATTGAAACTGGTGTCGCTGGTCCGTCAGAACGCGCAGCTGAAGAACATCCCGATCATCATCATCACGACCGAGGGAGCGGAAGAGGATCGCGAACGCGGTTTGGCACTCGGCGCGAATGCGTACATCTCGAAGCCGATCCAGTCGTCGCATCTGATCAAGACGATCTCGGAGCTGCTGGCGGTGTGAAGTTGTTGATTTTCACACGCGTCGCGAGCCAAAGCACAGACAAGAGTGTCTGTGCCACATCGATCCTGTCGTATTCGCGGATCGCTGTTATTGGCGAGACCGAGTGTGGCACAGACACTCTTGTCTGTGCTTTGGCAAGACGCAGTGCCTGATATTGCTAACCCAGGTGATCGCGGCTTCGCCGAAACCGCGATTTCTTCACAGCCGCTCAGAATGACAGCCTCAGGACTGAGGCCGGCGCTGATCCTTCTTCCCTTCGCTGCTGCGCGCATCCCTCTCCTCATCGTCCGCGCACCGTTTTTCGACGAGCTGTTCACGCGGTGGATTTCGGCGAAGCCGTTTACGGGAATCGTGTCGGCGTTGCGATGGGATTCCGGTCCGCCGCTCTACTACTTCGCGGTCCATCTGCTCGGCGATCCCTCGGTGGCGATGACGCGGATTCTGTCGCTGGTCTGCGCTGTGATCTCGCTGATCGTGATTCTTCGAACAAAGAACACGCTCGCTGCGCTGCTGCTGGCGGTTTTCCCGCCCGCGATCCTCTTCGCAGTTGACGCGCGCAATTACGCGATGTGCGCGATGTTCGTGACGGTCGCGATTCTGGCGATCGATGACGATCGTCCGTTTGTCGCGGTGATCGCGCTGGTTGCAGCGGCGTATAGCCACTACTACGCGGTGCTGTTGTTTCCCATCCTGCTTTTGGGACGTGCCGGCGAGCCGCCCGCTGTCCAGCCGGCGAGCCGCCGGCGCTACGATCTCCCGCGCGTATACGCGCTCGCGGCCGCGATCATTCTCTACATCCCGGGATTCCTTCTCGCGTTCCATCAACCCGCCGAAGCACGAGCGTGGATGACCGCAAATTGGCCCGACGCGCTTTTCATCGCGCCACCGATCGCCATCGCGATCATCGGCGCGATCGCGTTCGCGATCTCCATCCGCGTGAATCGCTACGCGATCATGGTAATGGTCCCGTTGGTTCTCGCCGCCGCCACACGCGTCTACGTACCGTTGCGTTTCGAAGCCATCATCGCGACGCCGCTCGTGCTCTGGTTGGCGGAGTCGCTGAAGACAAATCGATTTCGCGTTCCGTTGACAGCGGCAATCGTCGCGGTCTGCGCCGTCTGGACGACACTCGGCATCCTCGATCACGTCAGCCGTCCGCCCGATCCGTATCGCGAAACGGCGGGATGGATCGCGAACAACATCCCCGCGAACGAAACCCTCCTCGCCTCCGGCTACTGCTACCTCGAGACGATCATGAACGGCCATACGCGCGTGGCAGCTTTCCCCACTGAGCAGGCCATCCATCCCGGCTGGCGAGCGCTGCCGAAGCCGGGACTTCATTCGCCGCCGGGCGCGTTCTTCTGGACCGGCGAGCGCGCCGCGCCCGAAGTGGGCATCTTCCGCCGCGACCGCCGCATCATCGAACCGCTGTTCATCAACGACCGTGCGATGGTTGCACTGGTAAGGTAAACTCGCCGCCCATGCCTCATTTCATCACCGACAAGTGCATTGGTTGCAGCGTCTGCGAGGTGAAGTGCCCCACCAACACCATCTGGGGGACGGCCCGCGGCCTGTACTACATCCACCCCGAGCGCTGCATCGACTGCTCCGTCTGCGGCATCTACTGCCCGGTCGACGCCATCCAGAACCAGCACGGCGACTTCATCCCGCGCGTGAAGCCGAAAGAGATCCCGAAAGCCGAGGTCATCAAAGAGCTTTGTACGGGATGCGAGTTCTGCGTCGACATCTGTCCGTTCGAGTGCATCAAGATGATCGACCCGAACGACGAGACGATCGCGAACCACTACAAAATCGCCTTCGTCGACGAGAAAAAGTGCGTGGCCTGCCGGCTCTGCGAGTCGGTCTGCGACAAAGACGCGATCGTCGTCCCCGACGCGCCGACGCAGCTCAAGACCTATCTGCCTGACTTCGTGGTGATGGGAACCGGACGTTGAGCAATGGGGAGTTGGGAGTAGGGAGTGGGGAGTCGGAGACCGGAGCCCCAAAAACTCCGGCACTTGGCACCCGGCACCCGGCACCCGCGTCAATCGACGTCCCGAAAGAGTCGCCCAAAACCATCCTCTTCCAATTCGTCGTCTTTCCGCTCGGCGTCGTCGCCATCGCCGTCCTGATCTTTTTCCTCTTCGGCAGGCTCGCGACCGAGGAGCAGGGCATCCCCGACTACCTCAACGCCATCCGCTCCGGCAGTTCGCACGAGCGCTGGCAGGCCGCCTATCAGCTCTCGAAATCGCTCAAGCGCGGCGAGGCCAAACGTTACCCGAACCTCGAGCACGACGTGGCCACGCTGTACGCGAATTCGAAATCCGACGATCCTCGCATCCGCCGCTACCTCGGCATGGTCCTCGGCCAACTCGGCGATCGCCGCGCCACGCCGATCCTGTTGGATGGCCTCAACGATCGCGACGCCGACAACCGCATCTACGCGTTGACCGCCCTCGGCGAACTTCGCGATCCCGCATCCGTTCCTCGTATCGCTAAAGCCGTCACCGACGAGGACAAAGACGTCCGGGCCACCGCCTACTACACGCTCGGCGCGATCGGTGATCCGAGCGCGGTTCCGGTGCTCGCGGCCGGGCTTGAGGAACAGGCTCCCGACGTCCGCTGGAACGCCGCCATCGCCCTGGCCCGCCTCGGCGATCCGCGCGCGCTGGGGACGCTTCGCGAGCTCCTCGACCGCTCGCGGCTGAACGGCGTTACCGGCATGCGCGAGGACCAGAAGGAGGACGCCATGATCGTGGCGATGTCCGCTTACGCCAAGCTGGCCGGCAAGGGCGCCGCCCCCGACTTGCAGCGGATCGCATCCAGCGATCCGAGCCTTCGCGTCCGCGCCGCGGCCAAACAGGCGCTGGCGCAGATCGGCGCCTGAACGTCAAAACGCGTTCTAAGTATCTGAGACGGGATGCTTTAACCCGCAACATAGGTACCCTGTAACCCCGCCACTCCCTGTCACCTTTTTCGTTGACAGCGGTTGCCGAAAAGCGGATATTTACGCCCGCGCCGGAGCGTCCCCGTTCGGCAACCTCATTACCTGGATGTCTGACGAAATCACGCCATATCAGATGGTTCCGAAGACCCCTCTTGCGGGGAGCGCGGCTGCTGACATCCGCGAACAGGGCGAAATCACCCGCCGTGGGTTCCCCGTTGTCCTGACCGCTGCCTGGGTTGCCCTGGCCGCCGCCCTCGGCGGCATGAGCGCGGTTCTCCTGCGCTTCCTCTTTCCCAACGTCCTCTTCGAGCCGGTGCAGAAATTCAAAGCCGGGCTGCCGTCCGACTACTCCGTCGGCGAGGTCGACGAGCGCTGGAAAGACAAGTACGGCATCTGGATCGTGCGCACCGAGGAGATCGTGTACGCGCTGATCACCGTGTGTACGCACCTCGGCTGCACGCCCAACTGGCTTCCGACCCAGAACAAATTCAAATGCCCCTGCCACGGCAGCGGGTATTACAAATCAGGGATCAATTTCGAAGGACCGACTCCCCGGCCGCTCGAGCGCGCCAAGATCTTCATCGACATCGCCGACGGCCAGATCGTCGTCGACAAGTCGAAGCAGTTCCATCAGGAGCGCGGCGAGTGGACTGACCCGGAGGCGTTCATCAAATTATGAGAGGGGAGTAGGGCGTGGGGAGTACGGCGTGGACGATCTCCACACCCTGCTCCCCACACCCCGCTCCCAAGAGGAAAAATGGCGAATCTACGAGGACTCCAGGAAGGCATCGTCAATTCGCAGATCTGGAAATCCGTTTTCCGGGTCGGCATCCCCAACACGAACCGCAAACGCGTCCTTGCGGTCCTCGGCTCGCTCATTCTCCATCTGCATCCCGTCAAAGTCCGCCGCTCCGGTGTGCGCATGAGCTACACCTGGTGCATGGGCGGGACGTCGTTCTTCCTTTTTCTCGTCGAGACGGTAACCGGCCTGCTGCTGATGTTCTATTACAGGCCGACGATCGAATACGCATTTACCGACATCATGGATCTGCGCGAACAGGCGCCTTTCGGGATCATGCGCGAAATGCACCGCTGGGGTGCGCACGCGATGGTCATCGCCGTCTGGCTGCACATGTTCCGCGTCTTCATGACCGGCTCTTACAAGCCGCCCCGCGAATTCAACTGGAACGTCGGCGTCATCCTGCTCGTGCTGACGCTGCTGCTGTCGTTTACCGGGTACCTGCTGCCGTGGGATCAGCTCGCGATCTGGGCGATCACGGTCGGCTCGTCGATGGCGCGCGCCAGCCCCGGCGCCGGTAATGAGGGGCCCATGTCGGGCCTCGTGAAATTAGGGGACATACGATTGATTCATGCGGGTGATGATGCCCGCTTCGCGCTGATCGGCGGACGGTCCATCGGCGCCGCGACGCTGCTGCGCTTCTATGTCCTTCACTGCGTAGTGATCCCCTTGGCGGCCGGGTTTCTGATGGCCATTCATTTCTGGCGCGTTCGCAAAGACGGAGGCATCTCAGGTCCGCTGTAGCGGATTGAGAGCGCGATGACTTTCATCAAGGATTTCGTCAACGTATTGTCAGCAGGGTCGATCTCATTCCTCCTGCTGACGTCGATATTTGCGTTGATTATCTTTTTCAATCTCATGGGCGGCCGGATCAGGTCGACCGGCGGCTTTGCCTTCATCGGCTTTGGTCTCCTTATGTTTCTGGCCGGGATTTTTGTCCCGCCGCTGCTTTATCTCGGCGTCGCCTATTTTCTGATTCTCTTCGTATTAGCGCGCCTCGGCGGGCGACTCTGGGACACGAAGATCGGCCTCTGGCTCTTCGTTTTCGGAGCGTTCGCTTTCGGCCTTTCGATGCTCGATCCGAATTTCTTTCTCATCGCCGCGAAGCCGGACAACGTCCCCATCGTGGCGATGATTTTTCTCCTCGGTTTTTTTACGTGGCTCGCGCTGCGTAAGGCCTATCTGAACGACACGCAGCTCGTC
>JBAVBF010000421.1:0-3759 GCA_049586115.1 Thermoanaerobaculia bacterium
CCGCGCGCCCCGCCTCTCCGCGAACTCCGCGTGAAACCGTCCCCTTTAGAACACTCAGAACAGCTTCAGAAACACCACATCCGCCACAAACCCCGACTGCGCATTGCGTCCGATCGTTTTCCCGATATCGAGACGCAGCAGTGTCCCGTACGGGCCCACCGTCTGTCCGGCGATGCCCAACCCCTGGAACGGCTCGCGGTTGTATCCGGCCAGCTTGTTGTCGATCAGGCCGTGGTCGTAGAACGCCTCGAGCCGGAACTGCTCCGAGAAAACGAAGCCGTAGGAGAAGTGGCCGAGGATGGCGCGGTCGGCGAGAAGCGATCCTGATTTGATGCCATGAATTCGCTGCGCGCCGAAGAAGCCGAAGCCGTATTGCGAGAAGCGGTCGAGGCGCGTGCCGTCCATGTAATCGACCTCGACGCCGATACGCTGGAACTTCGGCAGATAGAAACTCTTTGCCAGCGAGCCGCCGAAATCGGTGAACGTCTTCTGCTTCGGATCGTACTCGGCCAGATTGCCCCACGGCTGCCACTTCGTGCGCGTGTTGTAGTCGTAGAAACCGGTGATCGTCGCGCCCCACCGCGCGTACTGCGCATCGACGCCGGGCGAGATCACGAACGTATCGGCCGGCACGAGGAACGACGGCGCCGTGTTGTCGCTGCGTATGTACGTGTCGTGCTCGAAGCCGAGCGTGAAATCGATCTTGCCGAACTGGAGGAACGGATGTCCCGCGCGGATCGAGAATCGCGTCGGCAGCTGCTTCACTTCCTCGCCGAGTTGCTCGCGCCCGTTGCGGTAGAGCGACTGCGTCGTCGGCACCGCGATGCCGAAAAAGTCGACGCCGACGTTCGTGCGCGTGTTCGCCACATTCGGATTCGTCGCATTCGCCGCGATGACGACGCCCGCGAAAAACACATTCGTCTGGATGCCTTTGTGGAACAGATCGAAATTGAAATAGTCGATGCCGCCGAGCGGGACGACCGGATATTGCAGGCCGGCGTCGTGATGGATGCCGCCGAGGAGGAAGGTGCGGGCCGAGTTGAAGCCTTCCTGGACCACGCGCTCGCCGCTCTTCGTCCGTTCGAGATAGCGAAGTCCCGACTTCGTCTCGCGCACCATCCGCGCATCCGACTTCTCAGCCTCGGCGAGGCTCGTCTCGTAGTCAGCCGGCTCGATGCGAAAGTTCGTAAAGTCGGTTTGGCGAAGAACGACCGTGCCGTGTCCGGCCGCGGAGACCACCTGCTGCGCGCTCACCGTTTGCGGCAGCCAGATGATTTCGCGAGCGTCTGTTTTCGCGACGTCATCCGATGTCAGCTGCGCATGCGTCGACTTCGCGAACGGCTGGAAATCGACGCGCTCTTCATTCGAAAGGATCTCGCCCTTCAGATTGAGCTGCACCATCGACAGGCGGATGCGCGCCCAGGTTCTCGAATCGATCCACACCGTTCCGCGATACAGCGGCAGATCGGCGGCGGCATTCGGCGGCGGCTGAAAACGGACTTCGTACGTGTGATAGCCGAGGAGGTCGGACTCGCGCACGAGCTCGTAGCGGTACTCGTTCGTCAGGTGAATATCGAGCGGAAGCTGCGTCACTTTCTCCGGCTGGATCAGCGGCAGCTCCGGGATTTTCCCGTACTTCCACTTCACGCCGTTGAGGTAGAAATCCTGCCAGACCCAATCCGCGCGTCCGTGAGGATCGGAAAAGTAATCGCCGGCAATCGTCGCCTCGATCGCCTCGCCGCCGGTCATCGTGAAGCGCAACTTCGTCGCATCGCGCGCCACGTAGCGCGGCTGGATCGACTCCTGATACGACTTGTACGCCTGGTGATTGCGGATGATCTCCTCGACCGTGATGCCGCGCTGGCCGCTGATGTTCATCGCTTCCTTCGTCACGTTCGCGCGCGGCGCATCGTTGTGCTCGACCGTGAAAACGAACGGCTGCTTCACCGGCGGCATCCCGATCAGAAACCGTCCGCCCTTCGTTCCGACGTCGGTGACGTCTTTGTCGCCGGCCGCGTCGTAGCGCCGCGGACCCTTGTAGTAATCACCGGCCAGCGACGCGATCGTCGACGACGCCGCATCGCCGCGCGGCACGATCACCGTGCGCAGATCTTCGCCGCGAACGAATGCGATCACCGGCTCGTCGATCTTGTTCCCCTTCGCGTCGAGCATGTCGATGCGCGCCGTGGCGTCGTACGCATAGTCGCCGATCAGCGCGCGATCGAAGCTCGCCAGCGATGCGAGCAACTCCGCCGTGGCCGAAGCGTTGACATAGCCGCGCGTGGCGCCGTCAGCAAGCGCGCGTGAAACATCGAAGAACACGTTCGGCGACTGCGGATTCACGATCGCCCAGATTTTCTTGGCAGGATCCTTTTCGAGGATCCACGCCGCGGTCGATTTCACATTCGCAGCGTCGGCGAGAAGGACGTCGACGTATGCCTGCGCGCCGGTTTCGTAGAGTTTCGTCAGTGCATCCGTCGTCGCCGGCGGAAGGATCATCCGCGACGCCGCATTCTGTCCCTGCGCCGTCACCGCAAGCCGCTTGATCGCATATCCGCCGACGGTCGCATCGACATTCGCGACCTCGACGCCGAGCCCTTCGAACGGACCATGCTGCTTCGCCCAATCGACGATCGCCTGCGTATGCGTCTCCACCTCGGCCATCGGATCCTTGCCCGTTTCGGCCGCGTAACTGACG
This sequence comes from Thermoanaerobaculia bacterium, assembly GCA_049586115.1. Lineage (GTDB taxonomy): Bacteria > Acidobacteriota > Thermoanaerobaculia > Gp7-AA8 > Gp7-AA8 > JADGNZ01. The sequence continues at coordinate 2,699 of JBAVBF010000421.1, forward strand.
ATGACGCTGATCTTCGCGCGCACCGCGGGCGGCATCGCATCGAGCGCTGTTGCGGCCGCGGCGAAGTCCTCCTGCCGCAGTTTCACCAGCAGCGGAACCGGCGACGCGGGCGCGACCTGGAGGTCCGAAACCGCGCCGGCGCAGAGCGCACATTCTTTCGGCGGTTCAGCGGCGGCGAGCGGGAGGACGAAAACTTGCAGAGCGAGAAGGAAAGCGATCCGTTTCATTGACGTTTCGCAAACGCCACTTCCGGAGCTGAAATTGCCCGAACGAAAAACCAGAGGAGTCCTGTTTTTCAATCCGTCATCGGGCGCAAAGCTCCCGCCGCCGGAGCTTTCCGCGATCGAGCAATCCGCCTCGGACGCCGGACTCGAAGTCGTTCACGTCACGCGCGATCTCGATTGCGCGTCGCTGATCCGCGATCGCCTTCGCGAAGGACGCCGCCTCTTCGTCGCCGCCGGCGGCGACGGCACCATCAACACCGTCATCCAGCCGCTGATCCACACCGAGGCGATTTTCGGCGTCATTCCGGTCGGCACGTACAACCATTTCGCGAAGGACCTCGGCATCCCGCTGCCCTGGCGCGACGCGCTCGACGTCATCCTCAATGGCGAGACCAGGCCGATCGACACCGCGCGCATCAACGAACGTTTCTTCGTCAACAACATCTCGATGGGCCTCTACCCCGAGCTCGTCGCGCGCCGCGAAGAAAAAGGACGCGACTACCCGCGCTGGAAGGCGCGCCTCTACGCCGCGTACGCGACGCTGCAGAAGTATCCGCACGTCGCCGTGACGCTCGACACCGAGCACCACCACGAAGTCATGCGCACGCACGTGCTGATGATCTCCAACAACTCCTACGACCTCTCCCGCCTCGGCATCGAAGCCCCGCGCCGCGCCCTGGAAGAAGGCCGCCTGTCGATTTACTGGCTCCCGCACGTCCCCCGCCTCGCGCTGACCAGCTTCGTCGCCCACTACCTGGCCGGCAAAGTCCACCAAGCCCCCGGCTTCCGCTCCTTCCGCACCTCGCGAGTAAAAATCCAATCCTCCAAGCCCCACCT
>JBAVBF010000422.1:0-5340 GCA_049586115.1 Thermoanaerobaculia bacterium
TGCACGCGGAGACGCCGGACCGCAGAGCGACGTCGACTTCCTGGTCGAGCTCTCCGAGAAATCTTTCGACCGCTATATGGATCTGAAAGAGTTTCTCCAGGAACTGCTCGGCCGAAAGGTCGATCTCGTCCTGAAGAGCGCCATCAAAGCGCGCCTGCGCGAGCGCATTCTCAGTGAGGCGGTCCGTGCCGCGTGATGCGGCCGTGTTCCTCGATGACATCATCGAGGCGTGCGACAAGGTCTTCCGGTACACCTCGGGTTCTACTGCGGAGCAGTTTTACCGCGATGAAAAGACGATCGACGCGGTCGTTCGAAATCTCGAGGTGATTGGAGAAGCGGCGAAGAACGTTCCTGACGAGATGCGCGCCAAAATCGCAGTCGACTGGAAGAAAATGGCCGGTCTTCGCGACGTTCTGATTCACGGGTATTTCGGAATCGATCTCGAAATCATTTGGGACATCGTCGAGAACAAAATCCCGATACTCCGCCGCGAAGTCTTGTCGTATGTGAGCGAACCTCCCATTTAGTGTTCCAATACCCCGATGGGAACGCGTCGGCCGGCGTTTCTCCTTGCATTGCTGCTCGTTTCGTTCGCTGCCGCGTCGCGCGCGCAAGTGATGACATACGTCTACCATGCGCCGGAGTCGTCGCTTGACGTTCGCTATCTGTATCACTGGGAGATTCTGCGGACGGCTCTTGAACGGACTACTCCGAAGTGGGGCGCGTATCGCATGGTGCCGTCCGGGTTCATGACCGAGCGGCGGCAGGCGTTCGAGTTGAAGAACGCCACCGGCAAGCTGACCGTGATGTATCTCAGCACCACTCCCGATTTCGAGCAGCACCTCATCCCGATCCGCATCCCGGTCGACAAGAACCTCGGCGGATACTGCGTCTTTTTGATTCGCCGCGACGAGCAGAAGCGGTTCGCGGACATTCGATCGATCGACGATCTCCGCCGATTCACATACGGCCTCGGATTGGGCTGGATCGACGTCGACATCCTCAAAGCGAACGGATTTCGTGTCGTCACCGGATCGAGCTACGACGGCTTGTTCGAGATGCTCGTCAACAAACGCTTCGACGTCTTTCTGCGTGCGGCCACCGAAGTGCTCGACGAGTACGGCAAGCGAAAGAACGCGCTGCCGCTGGTCATCGAAGACAGCATCGTTCTTTACTACCCGATGCCGATGTACTTCTGGTTTCCCAAGACGGACGAAGGGCGGCGGCTGGCGGCGCGCGCTGAAGAGGGGATGCGGATGATGATCGCGGACGGCACGTACGACCGCATTTTCGACAACTACCAGCGACAGAAAATCGAGCGGTTGCGATTGAAGGGGCGCCGCATTTTTCGAATCGCGAATCCGTTCCTCGGCGCGGAAACGCCGTTCGGCGACAAACGACTTTGGTTCGATCCGCAAACGTGGAAATGATGGCTCGCCGAAAACTCTCCGTTGCCGTCATCGTCGCCGCCACGCTCGTGACGGTGACGACGCTTTTGTTCGGAATCCTGGCCACGATCAGCTATGTGTCCGAACATGCGCGCGAAGAAGAACGGCTGCGGCGCGGGGTGGCGGCGCAGGCCGAGGAGTTGGCGGCGGCGTTGGCGTTGCCGGTGTGGAACATCGACCGCGCGCAGATCGACAAAATCCTCGACAGCCAGGCGCAGACGCCGCAGGTCGAAGCGGTGATCGTCGACGCCGCGGGCAGAGTTCAGGCGCGCGTCCGCGATCGCAAGGGACGGTTCGTCGCATCGGACGGCAACGTTTCACCGGCCGGACTGTTCGCTGCTGAACGTCCCATCACGTTTTCCGGCGAGCGCATCGGCACCGTGCGGCTGCTCGCCACGCCGCGATACATCGCGCAACAGTTGCGTGCGTCGCTGATCTCGATGGCCATGACCACGCTGGCGATCGACCTGCTGTTGATCGTTTCGGTTTATCTCGTTCTCTGGCGCGCCGTGGTGCGGCCGCTGACCGGAATCGAAAAGTATGCAGTGGCGGTGAGCAGCGGCGGGAGTGATGGTCCATCCATGCTGCTCACCGGGCATCTGCCGAAGGAACTGGCCAGCGTTCACTCCTCGATCGAGACGATGGTGCGGCTGATCGGCGATCGCTATCGCCAGTTGCAGGAGAGCGGCGAGCGCTTCCACTCCATCTTCGACGCCGTCAACGACGCCATCGTCATCAACGACATCGACAGTGGCGCCATCCTCGACGCGAATCCTGCCATGTGCGCGATGTTCGGCTACACGGTTGAAGAGTTGTGCAGCATCGGCATCGGTCCGCTGAGTGCGGGCGATCTGTCATTCACGGCCGCGGACGCGCTGGCGCGCATTCGCAAAGCGGCGCAGGGCGAGAAGCAACTTTTCGAATGGCATTCGCGGCACAAGGACGGCCACCTTTTCTGGACCGAGGTCAACATGCATGTGGCCGCGATCGGTGATCGCAGGCGAAGCATCGTTGTCGTCCGCGACATCACCCAGCGCAAGCAGATGGAAGCGGCGCTGAAAGAGGAGAAGGATTTCACCGACACCGCCATCGATGCCATGACCGGCATCTTTTTCGTGCAGGATCGGCAGTGGAGGTTTGTCCGTTGGAACAACACGATGGAACAGCTCGCGGCCCAAGTGGGCAGGACGGTCGAAGAGATCGGAGGCGGCCTTCTCATCCATCCGGACGACCGCGACATGGTAGCGGGGAAGATCGAGGAGGTCTTCGCCAGCGGCTTCGCACAGATCGAAGCTCGCATCGTCCTCGGAGATGACACGCGCCACTTTTTCCTGAACGGCCGGCGCATGGATGTCGACGGCGAGCAGTTCCTCGTCGGGACAGGCTTCGACGTCACCGACCGCTGGCGCGCCGAGGCCGAGCAGAAGCGGCTGCAGCACGCGGTGGAGCGGTCGGCGGCGGAGTGGAAGGAAACGTTCGACACCGTCACCACGCCGATTCTGATCATGGAGCGGAACGGCGCCGTCGTTCGCGTGAATCGCGCCGCGCTCGAGTTGAGCGGACTCTCGGAAGCGGAGATCGAAGGGTGTCCGATCGATGCGATCGGCGACGGCGAACCGTGGCAGACCGCATCGCAGCTCGTTTCCTACATCGCCGGCGAGCGGCAGGGAACGACGGCCGAGGCGACGGATGCCGGCGGCAGAACGTGGGACACCATCGCCACGCATTTTTCCGCGCCGGACGGCGGCGCCGAGCGCGTCATCCTCGTGCTTTGGGAGATCACCGGCATCGTCGAGCTGCAGGAATCGCTGCGGCGCAATGAGACGCTGTCGGCGATGGGCACGCTCGTGGCCGGCGTCGCGCATGAAGTCCGCAATCCGCTTTTCGGCATCGCGGCCACGCTCGACGCGTTCGACGAGGAGATGAAGCAGCCCGGCTACGAGGAATGCGGCGCCACGCTGCGGCAGGAGGTGAACCGGCTCGTGCACCTGATGCAGGAGCTGCTCGAGTACGGCAAGCCGGCGGCGCTTTCGATCGAGCGCGGCGATGTGAACGAGGTCGTTGGCGACGCCGTGGAGAGCCGCCGAACCGCCGCGCGCGCCGCGCAGGTCGAGATTCGCAATGCGATGAAATCGAAGATGCCGACGCTGCTGATGGATCCGATGCGGCTGCGGCAGGTTTTCGAGAATCTGATCGACAACGCCATCCAGCATTCCGATCCGGGAATGACGGTGCACATCGGCGGCGCGGTCGTCGATCATGCCGGGCGGCATTGGGTGGAGTGCCGTGTCGAAGACGAAGGTCCCGGCTTCGCGCCGCACGATTTCGATCGCGTCTTCGAGCCGTTTTTCTCGCAGCGCGAAGGGGGAACGGGACTCGGTCTCTCGATCGTCCAGCGCATCGTCGAAGAGCATTCCGGCAAAGTGCTGGCGGCCAATCGTCCCGAGGGCGGCGGCAGCATTCGCGTGCTCTTTCCGCTGGCCGGGGCACAATGAGCGGCATGACCCGCAACAAGGTGTTGATCGTGGACGATGAGCCGGCCATCCGCATGGCCATTCGCCGCTTTCTCACGACCACGGGTTTCGAGGTGTTCGACGCCGAGAACCGCGTTTCCGCGCTGACGCAGGTGCGCAAGGAGCGGCCCGACGCGATCATCCTCGACTACAAATTGCGCGATTGCACCGCGCTCGATCTGCTGCCGCAGTTCAAAGCGATCGATGCCGCGGTCGCCGTCATCGTCCTCACCGCGCACGCCAGCGTCGAGCTCGCGGTCAGCGCGATCAAGGAAGGGGCCGAGCAATTTCTGACGAAGCCGGTCGAGCTGCCGACGCTGCTGGTCATTCTCAACCGCACGCTCGACACGCAGCGCAGCCGGCAGGCCGATCAGGCCGATCGCAAAAAAGAATCGCGCGATGTGCTCGATCCGTTCAACGGCAGCAGCGCGGCTATCAAACAACTCGAAGCGGACATCGGCAAAGTCGTCGCGACCGATCGTCCCATCCTCATCCAGGGCGAGACCGGAACGGGCAAGGGGATTCTCGCGAACTGGCTGCACCGCAACGGCCGGCGGCGGCAGGAGCCGTTCGTCGATCTGAATTGCGCGGGGCTGTCGAAGGATTTTCTGGAATCGGAGTTGTTCGGCCACGAGCGCGGCGCATTCACCGGCGCGATCGCGGCGAAGCAGGGACTCTTCCATCTCGCGCACCGAGGGACGTTGTTCCTCGACGAGATCGGCGATGTCGATCTGCAAGTGCAGCCGAAGCTACTCAAAGTCCTCGAGGACAAACGCTTCCGCCGCCTCGGCGACGTCAAAGACCGCTTCGCGGATGTGCGCCTGATCGCGGCCACGCATCACGACATGAACGTCCTCGTGCGCAGCCGGAAGTTTCGCGAGGATCTTTACTTTCGCATCAGCACGATCGTTCTCCGTCTGCCGGCGCTTCGTGAGCGCGTCGAAGACATCCCCATCCTCGCTTCCGACATCCTCGGCCGCGTCGCGCACGAGCTTGGGCACGCCGGCGCGAAATTCGCCGACAGCGCGATTCGCGCGATGCAGGAGTACTCGTGGCCGGGCAACATCCGCGAGCTGAAGAATGTGTTGGAGCGTTCGCTGCTGCTCAGCGATCGCAGCGAGATTCGCCGCTCCGATCTGCGCTTCGAATCACCGTCCGGCGACGGCGCCGCGGACGACACGCGATTGACACTGACCGAGGTCGAGTCGCGGCACATTCTGCGGGTGTTGAAAGAGGAAGAAGGGGTGATCGACCGCGCCGCGAAGCGGCTTGGTGTTACGCGCAACACGCTGTACTACAAAGTGCGAAAGCATCGGATCGCGTTGCGAAAGCAGTAAACGCTGTCATCCTGAGCCGCCGCAGGACGGTCGAAGGACCTC
>JBAVBF010000423.1:0-2786 GCA_049586115.1 Thermoanaerobaculia bacterium
CCGAAGGACGGTCGAAGGACCCCCTCAGTGCTCGCCGTTTTCAAATTGCCGCCGCCCTTTCGGGTTAGCAGGCGGGGGTCCTTCGACCGTCCTGCGGCGGCTCAGGATGACAGGGAGGACAGGCTGTACAACGCCCCGATCATCGTGCCGTACAGCACGTGCACGACGAGCAACACCAGCGGCGTTATCCGCCCGTAGTTCGTGACGAAGAAGCCCGGCGGTTCGAGCAATCGCGTCGGCTCGGGGCCGCGAAAGTCGGACACCATGCGCGGGTGGATGCCGGGCAGAATCGGCAGCAGCACGGCCACGATGAACATCCCCTGCAATGCGCCGAGGAGTGCTCCGTACCACCAGGTGGCGGCGTGGAGGTGCTCGAAGAAGAGGCCGTACACGATCGCGAACACCCAGCCGTTGATGAGGTGAAGTGCGAGACCGATCGCCCGCGCGCGGTCACGGTCGGGGGTAAGCATTGTGCCGATGATGAACGGGATGTCGATCCGCGTCAGGCCCAGCGACTGTGCGGCGATGGTCAGGCTGGTGAGCAGCACCGTTGCGGCGAATCCCCAGAGCAGGATCGACGGGATGTTCATGACGCCGGCTTCTGCGCGGAGCATGCCGACCCCTCGCGCTTGCCGCGAATCCCGTGCTTCGTCTATCCTCCGCCGGCCGGCCGCCGAAGGGGAATAGCACCGAAACCCGCTTCTGTTCGTGCCGGTCTAGTGTTCAGGCCCTTAGCTCAGTTGGTTAGAGCGCTACCTTGACACGGTAGAGGTCAGCGGTTCGAGTCCGCTAGGGCCTACCATGATGACGATCGGACGCGCCGGCCATCGCCGGCGTTTTTCGTATGGGCCGAAAAGCACGAGAGAAACAGATCCGTACCATTCCCGCGCCGGTTGTCGAAACCGTTGCGGAGGCGACTCCGGCGCCGGTCGACTGGCGCGTACGCGATTGGATGATCGTCGCGCTGCTGCTCGCGCTCACGTTCATCGTTTTCGGTCCGGTGACGTCGCATGCGTTCATCAATTTCGACGACGGTCAGTTCATCACCGAGAATCCGCATGTCCTGCACGGCGACGTCTCGTGGGCGCTGACCTCGGCGGAAATCGGCTGGTATCCGCTGACGTGGCTTTCGCACATGCTCGACGTCAGCATCTGGGGCCAGCGCGCCGGGATGCATCTGCTGACCAGCGTCTTCCTGCACGCCATCAGTACGCTGCTGCTGTTTCTCGCGCTGCGGCAACTCACGCGCGCGCCGTGGCCGTCCGCATTCATCGCCGCCCTCTTCGCGATCCATCCGATGCACGTGGAATCGGTGGCGTGGGCCTCGGAGCGGAAAGACACGCTCTCGACACTCTTCGCCATGCTCGCGCTCTGGCTCTACGCGCGCGCGCCGCGGCGGATGCTCGGCGTCTCGATCGCGCTGGCGCTTTCGCTCATGGCGAAGCAGATGTACATCACGCTCCCCTTCGTTTTTCTCCTGCTCGACGTCTGGCCGTTGAATCGTCTGCGCACGCCCGACGATCTCCGGCAGCGCGCGATCGAAAAATGGCCGCTGTTCGTGCTCACGATCGCCGGAATTGCCGCGGCTGCGATCGGACAACGGAGCCTGAATGCGATTCAAGTCTCACTCCCGCTCGGCGAGCGCATCGCAAACGCGTTCGTCGCCTACGCCACATACGTCGGGAAACTCTTCGTCCCGATCGATATGGCGCTCCCCTATCCGCTCGTTCCCGTTTCGATCGCCGCCGCAATCCTCCCGCTGCTGCTCCTCGCCGCCATCACGATCGCCGCGTACGCCGCCCGCCGCACCGCGCCCTACCTCCTCACGGGCTGGCTCTGGTTCCTCGGCACGCTCATTCCGGTCATCGGCATCGTGGCCATCGGTACGCAATCGATGGCGGATCGCTACACGTACTTTGCCTACATCGGCCTCTTCATCGCGCTGACCTTCGGTGCGATTGCTCTCGCCGCACGCTTCCGGATTCCATCGAAGGCGCTCGCAGCGATCGGCGCGGTTGCGGTGATCGGCTACGCGATCGTGGCAAGCCATCAGCTCCGCTACTGGAAGGATTCAGAGACTCTCTTCACGCATACCCTCGACGTGACCCGCGACAACTCCGTCGCCGAATACCTCCTCGGACAGACGCTTCAAGCCACGAGGCCGGATCAGGCCATGCCTCACCTCCAGCGCGCCATCGACCTGACGCTGCCGGCGCTGCAAGTCCAGGGCGCGAAACCTCCCGATTGGTTTCCACAAGCGTACGTGGCCATGGGTACCGCGCTGGTGCTGAAAGCGCGCGCGATGCCCGACTCGCCGGTGCGAACAGCGCTGGTCCGCGGCGCAATTACCAACAACCGCTTCGCGCTGACACTCGATCCGAAGACGCCGCACGCCACAAACAACATCGCGGTCGCCACGCAGATGTTGCCGCACAATCCACGGCAGGACGAGTACGACAAGTATCTCGACGACGGCACCAAGTTCTCGCAGGCCGGCCACTTCGACGAGGCAGTGAGCCAGTACCGCCTCGCGGTCGAAATCTTTCCGCAATCCGTCGAGCCCCACATCTACCTCGGCCTCGGCCTGCTCCAGGCCAACAAGCGCACGGAAGGTGTGGCCGAGCTCCGCGCCGCGCAGGCGATTTCGCCCGGTGACGCGAACGATTTCCTCACCAACGCGCTGCACATGCCGGCGAACCCGCGAAACCTCGACGCGTTCATCGCGCAGGCCTCGCAGTAGGCGGCGTAGTGCGGGCGTCTCGCCTGCATCCGGCGTGGCGTCTCGC
>JBAVBF010000424.1:0-4479 GCA_049586115.1 Thermoanaerobaculia bacterium
TAGCGGGGCTCGCGGCGACAACGGCCGGCGTCGTTGCGGCCGCCGTCGTCGTCGATGCGGCTGTCGTCGATTCCGTCGACGCCGAACTGGCGGTTGCGTCGACGTTCGAAGTCTTCTCTGCCTTACACCCCACGATCGAGAGCGCAGTGACGCAAAGCAACGAAGCGGAAAGACCACGGATGATTCTCATAAGTTCTCCTCTCTAAAGAAGAGAGGTCTGGCTCAGCCATTTCCCTACCCATCGATACAAAATGCCTAAAATCCGCCCGCCGCGCCGCCGTGACGCGCGTCGGAGATCGCCAGCAGTTTTAGGCGATCGATCCAGACGGCCTGCACGTCGCCGATGACGTCGCGGGCGCGAACGCCGTGTCCCATGGCAAGCAGTGCATCGATCACCGGCTGCGGCGCGCGCGCCTGCTCGTACGCGATCTCCTCGGGGATGGCCTGCTGCGAATAGCGCGGCGCGGAGATCGCGTCGGCAGGCGTGCGATTGAAGACCAGCAAGTCGAGGAGGATCTGCGCGATCGTCGTCGGAATCGTCACGCCGCCCGGCGTGCCGATCGCGAGCAGCGGTTTGCCGCCGCGCAGGACGATCACCGGCGACAGCGCCGACGCCGGACGGTTTCCGCCGGCGAGCGAGTTCGTGGCTGCCGGCAACTTGCTGAAATCGTTCATGGAGTCGTTGAGCGCAAAGCCGAGCGCGGCGACCTTGAATCCGTTGCCCGCTTCATCGCCGGCGGACGTCGTCAGCGATACCACGTTGCCGTGTGCGTCGACGATCGAGACGTGCGTTGTATGCGTCGGCGGCGTCGGCACCGCGCCCGGCTCGGCGAGAGCGACCGTCGGCGTGACGCGATTCGGATCGATCGAGGCGCGCCACAGCGAGGCGCGGTCATCGGAGAGGAGATCGCGAAGCGGCACGCGGTTCGCGGATGGATCGGCCAGAAACTTGTCGCGATCGATGGCGGCCCGGCGCTCCGCTTCGAGGAGCAGATGAATGTAGTTCGGTCGCGTCAGATCGAGGCCGCCGGCGATTTTCAGAATCTCGCCGATCACGAGTCCGCCCGCGGCCGGCGGCGCGACGGTATAAATGTCCGCGCCGCGAAACGTGATGCGCACCGGCGCGCGCCAGATTGCTCGGTAATCGCGAAGATCGCGAAAGGAGAAGTGGACCGCCTCCACCAGCTTGTTCGCGATCTCTCCATCGTAAAAATCGTGTGCGCCCTGTTCGCCGAGACGTTGCAGCGTCTTCGCGAGGTCGTCTTTCGCGAGGTGTTGCGCGGGAGCGACGAGCTCGCGCCACGGACGCGATCCGAATCGCTCGTGCATCGCGCCGAGTCCCGCCACGAATCCCGGCACCGCGGCTGCCTGTGCGCCGAGGAACGGGCCGCTCGCGGGACGCTTCGCCGCCGCCGGCGCGGCTTCGCGAAAATCGAGCGTCCAGACGCCGCCGGTCTCGGCGTCGTAGTACGTCAGGAAGCCGCCGCCGCCGAGTCCCGTCGATTTCGGCTCGAGCACCGACAGCGCAAACGAAACCGCGACCGCCGCATCGATCGCATTGCCGCCGTCGCGCAGCACGCGCAATCCGATTTGCGTCGCCGCGGGCGAGGACGTGGCGAGGGCGGCGTGGGTGGCGGTGACTTGCGAGCCGGCTGTCAGTTTCGCGGCGATGAGTAACGCCGCTGCGACACTTAGCAGCCGCACTCCCACCCGCACAGACAAGAGTGTCTGTGCCACACTGATCCTCTGTTTCTTACCAATCCTGCTTTGCAAAACAACCGCTGCCTGTGTGGCACAGACACTCTTGTCTGTGCTCGGCGCTCGCGTCACTTCCGTCCTCGCCGCGGCGCGTGGTTCCGGTCGTAGACGATCTTCAACCCCTTCAGCGTCAGGTCGTCATCGACATATTCAATGTGTTCCGAATCGGGCGCGAGCAGCGACGCCAGGCCGCCGGTCGCCACGACCGCGCGCACGTCCGGCACCTCGCGCTTCATCCTGCCGAGGATGCCGTCGACCAGTCCGAGGTAGCCGAAGTAGATGCCGGACTGCATGTTCACGATCGTGTTCGTGCCGATCACCGACTCCGGCCGGCGAATGTCCACGCGTGGCAGCCGCGCCGCACGCGCGAACAGTGCCTCGGCCGAAATCATCAGCCCCGGCGCGATCACGCCGCCGATGTAGCGCGCGTCATGCGTCACCACATCGAACGTCGTCGCCGTTCCGAAGTCGACGATGATCGCCGGACCGCCGTACTCCGCATGCGCCGACACACAATTGACGATGCGGTCCGCGCCGACCTCGGCAGGATTGTCCGTATGGATCGCAATGCCGGTCTTCACGCCCGGCTCGACGAAGAGCGCATCGAGTTCGAAGAACTTCCGGATCATCGACGCGATCGAATGATTCAGCGGCGGAACGACCGACGAAACGATCGCGCCTTCGAACGCATCCGAAAATGTCTCGCCGATGAGCTGCCGCGCCAGGATCCCATACTCGTCGGACGTCCGCTCGCGCGCCGTCGCCAGCCGCCACGAGCTCACCAGCGCGTTGCCGCGAAACACGCCGAGCACGATGTTCGTGTTGCCGACGTCGACGACGAGGAGGTTGGACACGGCGGTAGGTTAACGCGCTACGGCCGTTTGTAAACGTTCCCGTCTTTCATCACGAAACCGACCCGCTCCATCGCCGTGATGTCGTTCAAGGGATTGCCCGGCACCGCCACGATGTCCGCCAGCTTGCCCGTTTCGAGCGTGCCGATGCGGTCGGACATGTCGAGGAGGTCGGCGGCATTGCGCGTTGCGGTCTGGATCGCCTGCATCGGCGTCATTCCCAATTTCGTCTCGTACGAAAACTCCTTCGCCTCGTTGAATGCGTCCCACGCGAAGCCGCCGGCGTCGGTGCCGAACGCGATCTTCACGCCGCGTTTCAGCGCGCGCGAAAAACTGTCGCGATGGAAGGCCGGGATTTTCAGCCAGATGCCGCCGCGGCCGGACGCAACGTAGTCGGTCACGCTCAACGTCGGGCAAAGGTACGTTCCCTTCGCCACCATCACATCGATCAGATCGTCCGGAATCGAAATGCCATGCTCGATCGAATCGACTCCGGCGTTGAGGGCGTTCTCGATCCCCGGCCGCGCCATCGCGTGTGCCGCGACTTTGTGCCGCAGCCGGTGCGCTTCCTCGACGATCGCCTTCATCTCCTCGGCATTGAACGTCGGCGTCGACGACAGCGTGCCGTCCTTCGCAACGAAGTACGAGCGGTCCGCGTAGACCTTGATCCAATCGGCGCCATGCGCGATCTGCTCGCGCACCGCTTTGCGCGCCTGATCGACGCCGTCGACGATCTGAACTCCCATCGGATACGTGACGTCCGGCGCATAACCGCTCGGACCGTAGCCGCCGGTGACCGACAACGCGCGCGTCGCGACCACCATCCGCGGGCCGTCGATCACGCCGTTGTTGATGGCGCGCTTCACGTCGACGTCGGTGTACATCGCGCCCTCGGTCTCGAGATCGCGCACGGTCGTGAACCCATGGCCGAGCGCGATTTTCGCGGCCTTGCTGGCGCGCAACGCGCGATACGCCAGCGACTCCTTGAACAGCTGCGTGTCGTAATCCTCGGCGGTGATGTCGCCCTGCAGCAGCGTGTGCACATGCGCGTCGATCAGGCCGGGCAGCAGCGTCATGTCGCCGAGGTCGATGACCTGCGCGTCCGGGGGAACGGCGCCGCCGATCGATTCGATCTTGTTGCCGCGGATGACGATCACCGCCGGCGAGACGACCGCGCCGCCGCGGCCGTCGATCATCCGCGCCGCACGAAGCGCGACAACTTGCGGCGGAGCGTCAGCGGCAAATGCGGCGGCGGCGAAGAAGAAGAAGGCAACGGCCGTGATACGTTCTTTCATCGTCCGCGAATTCTAAGGCCATGCGCTTTTCCGTTTCCGAGTACGTCCGCTGGGAAGACATCGACGCCGCCGGCATCATTAACTATCAGGCGTATTTGCGATTCTTCGGGCTGGCCGAAGTGGAGCTGTTCCGGTCCTGCGGCCTGCCGTACCGGACGCTCTTCGACGACCTCGGACTATGGCTTCCGCGCGTGCACGTCGAATGCGACTTTTTCCATCCCGTCACGCTCGACGAGTTGCTCATCGTCGATGCGTACTTTGGAAAGATCGGCGAGAGCTCGATCCACCTCAATTTCGAAGTGCGCCGCAGCGAAGAAAAGGAGGTCATCGTCGCCACCGGCAAGTACGTGCTCGTGGCGGTGAAGCGCGGTGAGTTCAAGCCCACCGCGGTGCCCGACGCCGTTCGCGAGAAGCTGGCGCCGTACGTGGAGGTAGCGCCAGGTTAGGACCATCCAAACTGTCATCCTGAGCCGCCGGAGGCGCGCAGCGCCGCAGGACGGACGAAGGACCCCGTGCCTGCTAACCCGGGCGGGGCGGCTTTTGCACGAGGCCAGCACGTTGAGGGTCCTTCGACC
>JBAVBF010000425.1:0-7815 GCA_049586115.1 Thermoanaerobaculia bacterium
AGGGCGGCTACAACGAGACCATCGTCGATCACGTTTCGTTCTGGGGCGTCGAGGTACAGGCGAAGGTTCCGCTCTGGCTGCGCATCACGATGAAAGGGACTGCGGGACACGCCGCCTCGCCGCCCGACGACGGCGGCACGCTTGGCAAACTCGTGCACTCGCTCGATGCAATCAGCCGCATTCCGATGCCGTATCGACTGACGCCGGCCGTGGCGCGCTCGTTTCGCGAAGCAGGGAAGGCGCGGCACGACGAGCGCGGCGAAGTGTTGCGTGGAATCGCCGAGCCGCTGGATGTGCCGATAATCGAGCGCGTCCTGTCGCCCGGCTATCGCAGCCTGCTGCACGACACGATCGCGATCACGCGCGTCGACGGCGGCAATGCGATCAACGTCCTTCCCGCGAACGCTTCGGCGGATATCGACATTCGCCTGCTGCCCGACGAGACCACGGATGGGATGATTGCGAAGGTCAAGGAGATGCTGCCGTCCGGCGGAGAATTGCAGGTGCTGCTGACCGGAGAGCCGGTGCCGGAGAGTCCGAGCGATACGGAGCTGTTCCGCATCCTTTCGTCGTCGCTCAGGAACGCGGAAACAGGTTCGATCGTCGGCACGGCGGTGGGGTCGGGGACGTCGGACAGCCGCTACTTCCGCGCGCGCGGCATCGTGGCGTACGGGATCGCGCCGTTCAAAGTGAACTACTACGACGCCGATACGGTGCACGCGAACGACGAGCGCATCCGCACGAGGTTCTTCGCCGAGGGCGTGCGGCTGATGCGGACGATCGTCACGCGTTTCTGCGGGCCGGACGCTCGATGAAACAACGCTGGGCGTTTGCAGCGATCGCAATCTGTGCTCTCGCCGTCTTTGCGCCGGCCCTGATTCGCAACGAGGTCTTCTCGCTCCGCGATCATGGTGATTACTTTCAGCCGCTTCATTGGTTCACCGCCGAGGAGTTGCGGCACGGACGGCTGCCGCTGTGGAATGCCTACAGCGCGTCGGGCGAGCCGTGGCTGGCAAATCCGCAGACCGGAGTCTTCTATCCGCCAGCGTGGCTGTTCGTCGTTCTTCCGTTCGCGCGTGCGTACACGATCTATCTGCTGGCGCACGTTCTTCTGCTGGGATGCGGCGCGTATCTGTTGTTCGCGCGGCTGACGCGGCCCGGCGGCGGCGCGCTGACGGCAGCGCTGGCGCTGACGTTTTGCGGACCGGTCATGTCGCTGCTCGACGTCTCGAACAATCTGACGACGTTCGCGTGGATGCCGCTCATCGTCTGGTGCGCGCTCAGCGACGTTTCGGCGAAGACGTGCGGGGCGGTGCTGGCGCTTTCGTTTCTGGCGGGCGAGCCGTTCTTCGCGTCGATCGGCGCACTACTTTTCGTGGTCATCAGACGACGCGGATGGATCGACAAGCTCGAAGCCGCGGCGGTCGCGATCGCGTTGTCGGCGGTGCAGCTGTTCCCGTTCCTGGGCTGGATCGCGAACAGCGATCGCGCGCATGGCGGCATGACCAGAGCGCAGATCCTCCTCGCATCGATGCCGCCGCGCGACTGGCTGCGGCTCGCCATTCCGCCGAAGGACGCCGGTTTGCTGCATCCGGGCGGCCAGGAGTTCCTTCCGATCGTCTACGCCGGCTTGTTGACGGTCGTCCTCGCGATCATCGGCATCTTCGCCGCGCGCCGCCGCGCCGCCGGTTGGCTCGCGCTTATTTTTGTTTCCGCGCTGCTGGCGGCGGGCAGTTATATCGGACCCGTCGGCGACGTGCTGGCGTCGTTGCCGCTCACGCTGTTCCGTTATCCCGCGCGCCTGGTGCCGTTCGCGGTGCTCGGCATTTGCGCGCTGGCCGCGTTCGGCTGCAACGCGATTCGCAGCGAGCCGATCAAACTACTGATCGCGTTGCTGACCGTCATCGACCTCGTTGCGCGCATCCAACCGTTGCTCGCAACGCAGCCGTTCAATCCCGGCCGCGTTCCGTATCCGCCGGCGATCGGACGCGATTCGAAGATCGTGCGCATCGACACGTCGGATGACCGCGATCGCGACGGCTGGATCCTCGGCTATCTGAACCTGTATCAGCGAAGGTTCGACACATGGACGGCCGCGCCGGTCGTTTCGCAGCGCTACGAGGAAATGATCCGGCCGGCGATTACAGGAGGTAGCCTTCCGGCTCTCAACGCCGTCTCCGGCGGCTACATCATCGCGCCGCGTACGCTCGTCGCGTTTCCGCCGATCGCGTCGAGGCCGGGCGTCGTCATCCATCGGAACGTGCACGCGCTGCCGCTCGCATATTTTCAGGATGCGAGTCATCGCATCACGCCGGCGGCGACCCTTGCGGTCACGACGTCGTCTGCCTTCATCGTCGTCGACGCGCCGTCCGCGGGAGACGTCGTCATCACGCAGCAGATGAGCGGCGGATGGAGAGTCGAGGTCGACGGAGCGCGCGCCAACGCGAATCCCTATGCGTTGTTTCGCACGGTCCCGATCGGTGCAGGACATCACCTGGTGACGTGGATTTATCGTCCGGCGTCGCTTCTTGCAGGTGGGATTCTGACGATCATCGCGATCGCGTACCTGCTCTTTTCGCGATGGTTTGTCAAGCGAGATGCGCGTGGAAAATTTCTTCGCGTGTCACTCAGAATTGCGTAACAATTTTCGTGAAGTAGGGGTGTAGAATCCCGCTCTTCCAACGACGGTCAGGGGCAAACCTAATGCTAAGTATCGATGATCGTTTGAATCAGATCATTCGTGAATTGATTGGTAGTGGCATCACTCTCGAACAGGCCGTTGAGGCGTTCGAGGGCAAGTACATCGTGGCGGCCATGTCGGCCAGCCGCGGCAATGTGACGCAGGCGTCGAAGGCGCTGGGCGTACACCGCAACACGCTTCACAACAAGCTCCGCTCGCAGACGATGCTCAACGGATTTGCTGACTCCATCCGGCCGATGCGCCGCCGCCTTTCCGCGCACAGCGCCCGCGCTCCGAAACCGACCAACGGCAAGAACACGCGCTCGCGTTAACCAGGGAACCTTTGCCACAGTCGCTCTCGCTTCCAGGTTCCGCCGGTCTCCGACAATCGATCACCGATCTCCTCCGCCGCCGCGGGAGCAGGATGCTTCCGGTCAAGGAGATCTGGGAACGACTCGAGGGCGTCGACGCCACGCGCGAGCAGGTCGAACGCGCCGTCGTCGAGCTGGAGCAGGACGGCGTCATCGTCGCCGTCCGTGGCAAGCGCTACTCGCTGCTCGAGTTCACGCCGTATCACGCCGGCCAGATTCGCGTGCATCCCGACGGCTACGGCACCGTCTTCGGCGGCGGCGGCGAAGAGCACGACGTCTTCATCGACCGCCGCTCGATGAAGGGTGCGATGAACGGCGATCTGGTGATCGTCCGCGTCGACAAGCACGCGCCGAAGTACCACACCATCCGCCAGCGCAAACTCATCATCGGTGAAGTGTCGCAGGTGCTTCGCCGCGCGCATCGCACCGTGGCCGGACGCTTTCACGCCGATCCCGATCAGCCGTACGTCACGCCGTTCGACACGCGCCTCGACCACGACGTCGTCATCGATCACGACGGCACGCTCGACGCGCGCGATCAGGAGATGGTCAACGTCGAGATCGATCGCTATCCCGACCGCACCAGCCACATCGCCCGCGGCCGCGTCGTCGAAGTCCTCGGCATGATCGGCGAGCCCGGCGTCGACATCGAACTGGTCATCCGCAAGTTCCACATCCCGCATCTCTTTCCGCCCGAAGTGCTCGCCGCCGCGGACGCCGTTCCTGACGAAGTCAAACCGGACGAAATCGCAAAACGCGTCGATCTGCGCGAGCACAACATCGTCACGATCGACGGCGAGACCGCGAAAGATTTCGACGACGCGGTCGAAGTGCAGCAGCTCCCGAACGGCAACTACCTCCTCGGCGTGCACATCGCGGACGTCTCGCATTACGTGACCGAGGGAAGCGCGCTCGATGAAGAAGCATTCGAGCGCGGAACGTCGGTGTATTTCCCCGGCCGAGCCGTGCCGATGCTGCCCGAGCGATTGTCCAACGGCATCTGCTCGCTGAATCCGCGCGTCGAGCGGCTCACCTGTTCAGTCGACATCGAGATCGATCGCAAAGGGCGTTTCGTCGATCGCAAGGCCTATCGCTCCGTCATCCGCACGAAAGAGCGGATGACCTACACGAACGTGAACGCGTTCCTCGTCAACGAAGGCGTTGCCCAGCCGAGCGGTCCGCCGCCGCACGGCGTGGTCGTGCCCGAGGCAGAGGAACTTCGCCAGCGCTACGGTTACCTGCTGGCCGACTTCACGCGGATGCACGAGTTGTACGACATCCTGCGCAAACGGCGCGAAGCGCGCGGCTCGATCGATTTCGATCTGCCTGAGGCCGAGGTCATTCTCGATTCGACGGGAGTGATCGACGCGATCAAACCGACCGAACGCAACGTCGCGCATCGCATCATCGAAGAGTTCATGCTCGCGGCAAACGAGGTCGTGGCCTCGGAGCTCGTGTTCGCCAATCAGCCCGGCATCTACCGCGTTCTCCAGCAGCCCGATCCGCAGTAGCTGCAGGTTCTTCGCGAGATCCTCAAAGAGTTCAAGCTCACGATGCGCGGCGACCTGGTAGACATGCGTCCCGGCGAACTGCAGCGCGTGTTGAAATCGGTCGAAGGGACACCCGAAGAACGCTTCCTCACCAACATCGTTCTGCGTTCCATGAAGCGCGCGTTTTACTCCGAGGAGAACATCGGGCACTTCGCGTTGGCGATTGCGAACTACGCGCACTTCACCTCGCCGATCCGCCGCTATCCCGATCTCATCGTCCATCGGCGCCTCGGCGAGTTGATCGCGACCGGGCCGCTGTACGGCGAGCGACTGGCGGAGATCGAACGCGCGCATCCGCTGTACGCCGCGCAGTCGAGCGACCGCGAACGCCGCGCCGACGACGCTTCGCGCGAAGTGCTGGAGTGGAAAAAAGTCATCTTCATGCGCGACAAGGTCGGCGACAAGTTCACCGGCACCGTCACCGGCGTGGCCTCGTTCGGACTCTTCGTCGAGCTCGACGAGATTTTCGTGCAGGGGATGGTGCCGGTGGCGACGATCGGCGGCGATTTCTGGGTTTTCCGCGAGCGCGAGCATCGCCTCCGCGGCGAGTCGACCGGCCGCGAGATGCGCCTCGGCGACAAAGTTACGATCGAGGTGAAATCGATCGACGAGGACCGCCATCAGCTCGAGTTCCGTCTGCTCGAGATCGGTGGATCGCCGATTGCACTACGCGAACGGTAGCCGGCACGGCCGGCGGCGTCGTTTGCCCAAGGCTCCGCCACGTTTTGTCCATAAAATTACTGTTGCGAAGATTGCCTGGATGATGCCTGACCGAAACGACTTAGCCAAACAGATCACTACTCTGGTCGACCAGCGCGTCGCCCTCGAAACCATGTTGCAGAACGAACCGGGCGAGCTCTCCGAATCGCGCGCACGGCAGTACGGCGACGACTACGGCGCGTTGCAGCGCAAGCTGGCGGCGCTGTTTACGAAAAGTACAGATGAGACGCAACGCATCACGCTCATGCTCGAGCTGATGCGCATCCTCGAAAACCGCCTCGTCTACCTCCACAACTTCATCGTCGACACGACCTCGGACAACCGCATCCTGGCCCAGCTCGTCACGCAGTTCATCGAACAGCTCGTGTCGCAACGCAGCAGCGTCCTGACCAAACTCGAAGCGACCTACTACCGCGCCGTGGCCACGCTCTACGCCGGCGACGTCGACGGCGCCCGCACTGGATTTTCGGAGGCGTGTGCATCGGAAGAGTCCGACGAGGCCAACGACATCAAATACAAGTCGTACGTCATCCTCGGCCATCTCTCGCATGAGGCCCACGATTACGCGAAGGCGAAGGACCTCCACGAGCAGTCGCTCCGCTATTCGCAGAACAACAATGTGACCGCGCAGGCGCTGGCTCTGAAGGCGCTGAACTCGTATGCCCTCGGCGACCGCGATGACGCGCTGCATCTCTTCAAGGAAGCGCTGCAGCTCTTCGACGCCAATCAGCCGTTCTTCAACTCGTACTTTTTCCGCAATGCGCTGCTGTTCTGCGGCGCGATTCACTTCGACGCCCGCGATTACAAGAGCGCCGCCCCGTATTACCAGCAGGTGCTGGAGAACGTCGAACAGAACTCCTACGACTTCTTCGACGCCCAAACCCACCTCGGCCGCATCGCCTACGCCCAGCAGCAGTACGACGCCGCGGCGGCGTCATTCGAGAAAGCCGCGCAATCGCAGAAGCTCAGCGAAAACGAATACATCATCGACACCTGGTTCTGGATCGCCCGCACCCACCTCAAACGCAACGACAGCGGCAGCGCGAAACCGTACCTGGAAAAGATCGCCGCGACCGACGTGAAGTACGAGAAAAAGGCGCAAGCGGTCGAGCTGCTGCAGAAGATCGCGTGACGTTTACTGCGGCGTCGTGAGCAGCTTCTGAAGGTGCCAGTGGTTGCCTTCGCTCAGCCAGTCGGCCGCGTACGCGCCATGTACTTCGATGACATCGCCGGCTGGGACGCGAACGCGTTGGCGATAGGTTCCGTTGACATGCGCGCGCGGGCCGTCGAGGGTGATGGCGTCGGCCGTTAGTCTTTCCGACTGCACCGAATATCCGCTGAACGATTCGAGCTGTTTGCGGATCGCCTCGCGGCCGTGAATCGGCGCCTGACCGGCGATGATGCTTTCGCCGTCGGCGGTGTAGAGATTCGCGATCGCGTTGCTGTCCATCGCCTTGACGAGCCGCGCGTAGTACTCGGTCGCCTGACGCAGCTCGGCTTCCGCGTCAGCGACGGATGTTGTTTGTGCGCAAGCGGCGAGGAGAACAGTGGCGATGAGGAAGATGCGCATCAATGAAACCTCGTCACGATGAACGCGATGTCGTCGCGGAACTCATCGGTGGCGGCGAAGGTGGAGACATCCTCGAAGATGCGGTCGTAGACGGACGTCAGGTCGTCGTCGTGCGCGTCGTCCATGAGCGCGACGATGCGGTCGAGCGAGTAGAAGTCGCCGGCGGCGTTGCGGCGATCGGTCAAGCCGTCGGTATACACGAAGAGCATGTCGCCGGGCGCGACCTGGAGCCGGTGCTCTTCGAAGAGCATCGACGGCATCGCGCCGAGGAGGTGGCTGGGCGCTTCGTGGACGACGGTCTTGCCGTTGGCTTTTTGCAGCAGCAGAAACGGCGGATGCGCGGCGTTCGAGTAGACGAGATTGCCGGCGCTGTCGATACGGAAAAGTTGCGCGGTCGCGAATTGCGTCGGCAGCGAAACGCTGAAGAGGAAGTCGTTGAGGCTGGCCATGAACGACGATAGCGACGTTCGCGAATCCGATTCCGTGTGGATGTAGCTCTTCAGCAGCGCCACGAGAATCGACGCCGGCAGGCCGTGGCCGGAGACGTCGGCGACAAAGAGGTACATCAGCTCGTCCTGCAGAAAGTAGTCGTAGAAATCGCCGGAGAGCGTCGCGCTAGGGATGTACGCCGAGCGGATTTCGATGCGCGGTCCGCGGAAGGAGCCGTTCGGGACCAGCGCCTCCTGCACGCGCCGCGCGATCTGCAGATCGCGCGTGATCTGCTGATTCAACTTCCGCAACTGATCCTGATAGCGCTTCATCCGCAGCAGTGCGCGCAGGCGGGCCAGGAGGATTTCCGTGTCCGAACCCTTCGTCACGAAATCGTCGGCGCCGGCTTCGAGGCCTTCCACGACCGTCTGCGCGGCATCGGCCCCGGTGAGCATCAGCACGGGAATCGTCTGCAGGACCGGATCGGCCTTGATG
>JBAVBF010000426.1:0-7197 GCA_049586115.1 Thermoanaerobaculia bacterium
GTCCCACGCGTGGCGCGCCATCGCGTTCGTCGCGAGAAACCAGTAGAGCTCCGCACGGAGGCGCGGCGTCGTCGCCGCGGGATCGAAGTACGTCGCGTCGTAGCGTTCCATGATCCCGGCGAAGAGCTCGTCCTTGTCCTGCTGGAAACGCGATTCCGTGCGGCTGCCCGACTCCGGATGCTGGCGAAATTGCGCGAGGACGTCGGGGACGTAGCGGATCGGATTGCGTTCGACGAGCCGGAGCCACATCTC
This sequence comes from Thermoanaerobaculia bacterium, assembly GCA_049586115.1. Lineage (GTDB taxonomy): Bacteria > Acidobacteriota > Thermoanaerobaculia > Gp7-AA8 > Gp7-AA8 > JADGNZ01. Next base: position 253 of record JBAVBF010000426.1, read on the forward strand.
CAGATCCTGCGTCGTTCGGTTCGATTCGTTGAAGAGTCCTGCATCGATGAGCGCCGCGCGATCGATCATGAGCGCGCAGCCGTTGACCCACGAGCTCAACACCTCACGGCCCGTGCGGACGATCGAGAGATGTTCGTGGTGCTCGCCGGTGACGGCGCCACGCTCGTCGATCATCTGGAAGTTGCAGCAGACGATGCGTGCGTCGGGATTGCGATCGAAGAATGCGAGTTGTTTCGCGGTCTTCTCCGGCATGTGGCGGTCGTCGTGACTGAGCCAGCAGAACCAGCGGCTGCGCATCTCGGCGATGCCGCGATTGAGCGCGGAGGAAACGCCGCCGTTCTCCTTTTCGATGTAGCGGATGCGATCGCCGTAGGAGCGCGCGATCTCGGCGGTTGCGCCGTTGTCGCGCGAGCCGTCGTTGATGACGAGGACTTCGACGTCATCGCTGGTCTGCGCGAGTGCGCTGTCAATCGCGTCGCGCATGTAATTCGCGCCGTTGTAGACCGGGATGATGATGGAGGCGCGCGGCATCAGATAGCGTAACCCAGCACGATTTTGGCCACCGTTTGCGACACGTTTGGCGCGAGGTATTCGGCCGGCGGCGTCCATGGCGACTTCGCCAGCGCGAGCGATACGCCGCGCTCGATTGCAGCGCCGTCGCCGCCGGTGAGAATGTTGCTGCCGCACTCGATCGTCTCGGCGCGTTCGGTGACGTCGCGCAGCGTCACGTTCGGGACGCCGAAGATGCAGCATTCCTCCTGCACCGTTCCGCTATCGCTCAGCACGCACGCCGCTTCGGTCTCGAGCCGGACGAAGTCGAAGAAACCAAGCGGCTTCATCACCCGGATGTGCGTGCCGAGGTCGACGCCGAAATGCTTCAGACGATCGAGCGTGCGCGGGTGAAGACTGATCAGCATCGGCAGTCCGTGAATCGCGGCGACGCGATCGAGCGCCGTGACGAATCCGCGCAGGCGCTGCTCTTCGTCGACGTTTTCCGCGCGATGCAGCGTGGCCAGGAAGAAGCTCTTCGGCGCGAGATTGAGGCGGACCATTACGTCCGAGGCGGCGACTTGCGGTTTGTAAAACTGCAGAACTTCGAAGATCGGATTGCCGGTCACCGCGATGTGCTGGCGCTCGAAACCTTCACGCAGCAGGTTCTCTTTGCTGCGATGCGTGTACGGCATCAGCACGTCGCTGCAGTTGTCGATGATGCGACGGTTGATCTCCTCGGGGACGCGATCGTCGAAGCAGCGGTTGCCGGCTTCCATGTGAAAAACGGGGATGCCGAGGCGCGCGGCACTGATCGCGGCGAGCCCGCTGTTGGTGTCGCCGAGGATGACGATGCGGTCGGGACGCGTGCGCGAGAAAAATTCGAACGATTTCTCGATCACCTGCGCGGCCTGCGCGCCGAACGAGCTCGCCTCGATGCCGAGGTGAACGTCGGGTTGGCGGACTTGCAGCTCGCGAAAGAAAACGTCGCTGAGATTTTCGTCGTAATTCTGGCCGGTGTGGACGAGCGTGTGTTCGGCGTGCTCATCGAGCAGCGGGATGACGCGGCTGAGACGGATGATCTCCGGGCGCGTGCCGAGCCAGGTGACGACTTTCATCGCGTGGCCGCCATGAACGGCGCCAGCGCGTCGCGTAGGGCGGCGCCTTCGAGATTGACGGCCGAGGATGAGTACTCGGTCGTCAACGCGGCCGTGAACGGCTGTTTGTCGCGAAGCTCCGGCAGCATCGGCAGGATGACGTAGTAGTCGCCGCGGCTGATGGTGCGATGGCACTCCTCCTCGGAGACCATGATCTCGTGCGTTTTTTCGCCGGGGCGGACGCCGGTGACGTCGATGCGAATGTCGCGGCCGTCGATCAGCGTGGACGCGACGTCGACGATGCGCGCGGCGGCCACGCGCGGAACGTACGTTTCGCCGGGCCGTGCGCCTTCGATCGCAGCGAAGACCGTCTCAACGGCGCGATCGAGCGACAGGAGAAAGCGCGTCATGTCTTCCGTCGTGATCGTGACCGGCCCGCCGTTCGCGATCTGTTCGACGAAAAGCGGGACGACGGAGCCGCGCGAGGCGATGACGTTTCCGTAGCGCACGCAGACGAACCGCGTCGACGGACATTCGAGGTTGGCCTCGGCGAAGATCCGTTCCATCAGCGCCTTGGTCATGCCCATCACGTTGACCGGCTTGCATGCTTTGTCGGTGGAGATGCCGACCACGGTTTCGACGCGCGCGCCGCTTTCGCGAATGGCGCGGACGAGATTCGCGGCGCCCATGACGTTGGTCTGCACCGCTTCGACCGGAAAGTATTCGCACGACGGTACCTGCTTGAGCGCGGCGGCGTTGATGACGACGTCGATGTTCTCGATGGCGGCACGAATGGCGGCGTAATCGCGGACGTCGCCGATGCGAAAACCGAGGAGCTGCTGCGAGTTCGTGTAGATGACTTCGTCCGTGGCGGCGGGACGATTGAGAAACGACAGGCGCATGTCGTTCTGCTTCGCTTCGTCGCGCGAAAAGACCGTGATGCCGGCGGGCCGGCCCATGTCTCCGCGCAACAGCGCGCGCACGACTTTGCCGCCGAGCGAGCCGGTGCCGCCCGTAACCAGCACCCGTTTTCCGTCGAGGATCATTCCGTTCTCCAGCGCTCGTACCGCGGCGATTCCGCCGCGAGTGCGGCAATCATTTCAGGCCATCCGGGTGGCGGCAGCGCGGTCGCGGCCTGAAAACGCGCCGCGTCGAGACTGCGGTCGATGACGAAGCTGTCGTCGCGCGCGACGTCGACTCCGGCTCCTGTTGCTTCGTTCAGCATCACGAGGAGATCGTACTTGCTGATGGCCGCTCCCGCCACGTGATAGAGCCCATGCATGCCGGGGTGCTGCTCGACGACGGCAGCCAGGATGCGCGCCAGCATCGCCGTCGTGACGCCGGAAAAGGTCGCGTTCGTGAAGCCGCGAACGGTGCCGCCGCGATTCGACAGGAACCACTCGACGAGGCCGTTCGAGGTCCGCAGCTCGCGGCCGATGATCGAGGTGCGGATGGTCAGCGCGCCGTCGGTGACTTCGCCGAGGAGCTTGGAGCGGCCATACAAATCGGACGCGTCGGGGATGTCGTTCTCGCTGTAGTGCCCGCGCGTTCCGGCGAAGACGCAATCGGTCGAGATGTGAATCATCCGCGCTCCCGCCTCGGCACACGCACGCGCAACGACGTGCGGAAAAAGCGAATTGAGCGTGATCGACGCGATCGGATCGTGCGCCGCGGCGAGCTGTTTCACGACGCCGATGCAGTTGATGACGGCGTCCGGCCTGGTCTTCGCAATCAACTGCGCCGTGGCTTCGAAATTCGTCGCATCGAATCCGTCGATGACGCGCTCATCATCGAACAGCGGCAGCGGCAGTCGCGTGCGCATAGCGGCGCGGCAATCGAACCGATCCCGAAAAACCTCCCACACCTTGTGCCCGAGCATCCCGCCCGCGCCGAGGATCAGTACGCGCATCGAAGGTAAGGATACGTGAGGCGAGCGCCGCGATTCATCGCACTCGTCGCGAACGGGCATAATCACCCATCCCGAATGACCGCGCCGATTGAAGACCACAAATCCTGGTGGGGCGAGGTTCTGTTGCCGTGAGCATTCGCGTCCTCTGGATCGGAGCGCACCCCGATGACGAGCTGTTCGTCGCTCCGTGGCTTGCGCGTTTGCGGACGACGGCGGGCGCCAAGCTGGCGTTTCTGGTGGCGACGCGCGGCGAGCGCGGTGATTGCCGGCTGACGAGCCCCGGTCCTGCAGACCTCGGCGCCATTCGCGAAAAGGAGATGGCCGATGCCGCGGCCTCCTTCGCGGGCGAGCTGCGGTTCCTCGGCTGGCGCGATGGAACCGCGGCCGAACCACCCGGCGTTCTTCGCACGTGGGCAGCGGAAGCCGGCGGCAAGGATGCTCTCCGCAATGAACTTCGATCGGCGATCGCCGATCTCGCTCCCGACTGGATCGTCACGTTTGACCGCCGCCACGGATGCACGTGGCACGCGGACCATCGCGCCCTCGGCGCGCTCGTGCAGTCGCTGGCGCTTCCGATTCCGACAACGCTTGCGGAATCGCGAATCACGTTTACGCCGCCGCTGCGCATCGAGCCCGGCGTCAGCCGTGCGGAATCGGTGAACGTCAGTGAAACGTGGGACGAGCTGCTGCACGACATGAGCTGTCATCGCTCGCAGTTCGCGGCGGAAACTCTCGATTTATTTCGAAACGTGCCCGAGCACGAACGCGTGGTGTGGCTTCTTCACCTCGGACCGGGACGCCGCTGGCAGTACCTCCGCGACAACCTGACGGGCGCCGGGACCCGCGTGAAGTCGTTCGTCCGCGATCGTGTTCGGAATGGGCAGTAGCTAGCCCCCGCGGTGGACGTCGTCGGCGATCGCCGGCCCGGACATCAGTCCCTGTTCCGTGGCCCGCAGCCTGGCGATGCGCTCCGCCGGATCGACGGTTTCCATGACGCGATACCGCCGAATCGCTCCGCTCGCGAGCGAGAGTTTTCCCGGTTGCGGCGGATGCTCCAGATGCAACATCGGCAGATAGCCGAAACGATAGACACCGCCGAAAACGCCGGCGCGGTCGACGAAGTCGTTGTCCTCTCCGCCCCAGCCGACGTACGACTCATCGAAACCGCCGATCGCATCGTACGCGTCGCGCCGGGCCACGATACTGAGGCCGCCATCGAGATTTTGAACGACCCGCGCCGGCGCGGATTCCGGCGGCGCGCCGGTCACAAAAACCCGCGTCGTGGCCGCCGCCGAAAGGTAGTAAATGAATCTCTTGACGTCGGCGAACGAGTAGCCCTCATCGATCCGCTGAACGGCCTCGAACGCATAGCGCTCGGGAATCAGCACATCGTTGTCGTGCAATACGAGAACGTCGCCGCGAGCGTGCCGCGCGGCGATGTTGAACGCCCACGAACGGCAGTACGGCAGATCGGGACGCGGGAGCGGCGTGTGGATGTAGCGGATCCACCTCGGCAGATGCTCTTCTACTTCGGGCGCAACCGATTGCTCGACGACGATACATTCAAAAGCGACGCCGCTCTGGGCGGCAATGTTTCGCAGCGTCGACAGCAGGTGAGGCAGCCGCGCCGTACCACGATGGCCGATAAGAAACGAAACGCGAGGAGGACCGCTCATCGGCGGCGGCGCATCACGCATCGCGATCGGCCAGCGCACCAGCGCCCTCCGCATCAGGCGCGCCGCGGTCGACGGAAAGACGTTGCTGATGTGAAGGTCGGAGGAAAAGCGCCAGTGGCATTGCACGCCGCGGCCATTGGTGGAGATCGTCTCGCGGCGGTTGCGGATCAGCAGCCACGGCTCCCGCAGTCCTTTGTTGGCGCCGAGGCCGCGCAGGTGCAGTTCGAACGGAATCCAGTCGTAGACCAGAGCACCGATCGTGTGACGGAGACTGACGTTCACAGGCCGCGATTCTAACCGGCTGACGTTTGCGCCGATCGCGTCCGGACGGATTGGTAGATCCACCACGAACCGGTCCGGCTCACGGGAATCCACAGCGGCGATTGGATGGCGCGAGGAATCATGAGGTAGTCCACGCTGCTGGCGATCGAGCTTGCGGACGTACCTGCCGGATCGCGGATGAAGTCCGCCCAAATCGCGGCGCGTCGCGAAATATCGGCGTGCTGCGGCGCGAGATACGGCTCTGTGTACGGAGTCGAAAGCCATCCGCGCCGCTCGGCGATCCAGAGAGTGGGATATTCGTCGCGGAACGTGAGACCGCCCGGGTCGGCGACGATGGATTGCGGCGGCGTGTGATCGCGAATCCACGCAAGCGCGTCGTAGTAGTCGAGCGGTAAGGCCACGCTTCGAGCGCGGCTGTTCGTGATCCGGTAATACGGAAACTGCAGGACGTAGACGGACGTCTGCACCAGGCCGAGAACGATTAGCAGAGCTGCCACGAAGGTTTGCACGCGTCCGAACTCGCCGCGCAGCCACCTATCGATCGCGAAGGCGACGAGCGGCGCAAACGCGATCGCCAGGAGCGATCCCGTTTTCATCGAAACGTCGACTTGCCCGGTCGGGCTGCCGGCGACGTAGAGAACGGATGGCACCGCGATCGCGGCGGCGATCAGCACGTGAAAGAAGGTCAGTCGCGTCCGTCCGCCGATGACGGCAAGCGTCCACAGCGGAAGCATGCCGAGGATGACGATGCGCAGGAACTGGCCACCGTCGAACGCAACGGCCACATGACGGGCGCCGCCACCTCCGAGAACGTGAATGACCATGAACATCGCCGCGACGGCGCCTCCGATCACCAGCGCTGCGGTGAGTGCGATGACCGGACGCTCGATGCGCCCGAGCAGCAGCCAGAGGATCAACGCGATCACGAGCGGGACGAGCAGCGTGACGCTGTAGCCGGTCACCATCGACAGCGCAAACGTCCCCATCACGATGTCGCCGAGCCGGCGCTCCGAATTCCAACGCTCGAGCATCATCGCCGCAAACAAGGCCAGCACCAGGGCGAAGGTGTTGTTGCCGAAGACGATCATGCTGTTGAGCGGCGACAGCACGAGGTGGTTCCTCGCCGGCATCGCGAACCAGCCAAGCGAAAGGCGCGACGCCGCAATCTGGTAGTAGTAGCCGGTGAACGGCGCGAAGAGGACGATTGCAACCGTCCACTGCGCGGTTCGCTCACTCCGAGGAAAACGCGTGGCGATCAACGTCATCAGCGTTTGCACGAGAAGCATCGCCATCAAGAGGTTGGTGAGGATCAGCGCGTGGAAGGCGGGAATCCGCACGCCGCAAAAATCGACGAGTCCGGCGGGCAGCGCGAAATACAGCCAGTGATAGTTGACCCAGCCGGCATCCGCGATGGCGGCCAGCGGCAGACCCGGTGACGCGCGCAGCGTGGTCACGACGGAGACGAGATTGCCAAAGTCGATCGCAAAGAGGC
>JBAVBF010000427.1:0-6645 GCA_049586115.1 Thermoanaerobaculia bacterium
AGGCGGTGATCTGCGCGTCGACCGGCAACACCAGCGCGTCGCTGGCCGCGTACGCCGCCCAGGCCGGACTTCGCGCCATCGTTTTCATCCCGGCCGGAAAAGTCGCGAGCGGCAAACTCGCACAGACCCTTGCTTACGGTGCCACCGCGCTCCACATCCGCGGCGATTTTGACGCCGCCATGCAACTGGTCCGCGAAGCGAGCGACCGCCTCGGCATCTACCTCGTCAACTCGATCAACCCGTTTCGCATCGAAGGGCAGAAAACGATCGTCTGGGAGTTGCTGCAGGATCTGGAGTGGAACGCGCCCGATTGGATTGTCGTCCCCGCCGGCAACCTCGGCAACACGAGCGCGTTCGGAAAAGCGTTGCGCGAAGCGTTCGATGCGGGATGGATTGCGAAGATGCCGCGCCTCGCGTCGATCCAGGCCAGCGGCGCGAATCCGTTTTATCGCAGCTACCGCGATGCGTTCGCACAACGCCATCGCATCACGGCGGAGACCATCGCCAGCGCCATCCGCATCGGCGATCCGGTCAGCCATCGCAAGGCGGTTTCCGCGATCCAGCTCACGAACGGAATCGTCGAAGAGGTCACCGACGATGAATTGATGCGCGCCAAACGCGAGATCGACGAAATGGGAATCGGCTGCGAGCCCGCCTCCGCGACGACGCTCGCCGGCGTGAAGAAACTCCGCGACGCCGGCGTGATGCGCGAGGGCGAACAAATCGTCTGCGTCCTCACCGGCCATCTGCTCAAGGACACCGAGGCGATCATGCGCAACGTGCCGTGCGAGCGGACGTTCGAGATCGACGCGACGATAGAGGCTGTCGAGAAAACACTGGCATCCTGAGCCGCCGGAGCGACGAAGTCGCGCAGGACGGTCGAAGGACCCTCAGCTGATAACAGGCAGCACAAGCGCGTTCCAACCAAGCGGTTACCAGGAAGGAGGTCCTTCGACCGTCCTCCGCCGCTTCGCGCGCTGCGGCGGCTCAGGATGACAGGTAGGCTGTTGGATCCGGCACGCCAGCTTCGTCGAAACCTCTGCGCCGCAAAATGCATGAGTCGCAGTGGCCGCAGGCGAGGCCGCGCGCATCCGGGTCGTAGCAGGAGTGCGTGAGCGAGTAGTCGACGCCGAGGGATGTGCCGCGGCGGATGATGTCCGCCTTCGACATCGTCACCAGCGGCGCGATGAGCCGCGGTTCGCCGTGCTCGACGCCGCTGCGCGTGCCGGTCACGATCACGCGCTGGAACGCGTCGAGGAACTCGGGGCGGCAATCGGGATAGCCGCTGAAATCGACCGAGTTGACGCCGATCCAGATCTCCTGCGCGTCGCGCGTTTCCGCGTAGCCGAGGGCGAGCGACAGGAAGATCGTGTTGCGCGCGGGGACGTAGGTGACCGGGATTCCCGCGGCGTCCGCGACGTCCTTCGGGACGTCGATCTCCGCAGTCAAAGCACTGCCGCCGAAGACGCGCAGGTCCATCGGGAAGACGACATGCTCGTCGACCCCGATCGATTGCGCGACGCGTTGCGCGGCAGCGAGCTCGATTCCGTGACGCTGTCCGTACGCGAACGAGAGCGCGTAGCATGACCGTCCCTTGCTCTTCGCGATCGCGAGGACGGTGGCGGAGTCGAGTCCTCCGCTGAGCAGCACGACGGCTTTCATCGCGGCGAATACTACAATCGCGCGCATGTCCGAACTGAATGTGTACGAAGTTCTCAACCGCAAACGCCGCGGCGCGCCGCTCGATACGCGCGAGGTCGAGTTGTTCATCGAGCGCTACACCCGAGGAGAGATTCCGGATTATCAGATGTCGGCGCTGCTGATGGCCATCGCCATCAACGGCATGACCGCCGACGAGATGGCCACGCTGACGCAGTCGATGCTGCGCAGCGGCGATCAGTGGCACCTACGCAGCGAATACGACTTCATCGCCGACAAGCACTCCACCGGCGGCGTCGGCGATAAGGTGTCGCTGGTGCTCTCGCCGTGGGTGGCCGCGTGCGGCATTCCGATCGGCATGCTCTCCGGCCGCGGCCTCGGCCACACCGGCGGGACGCTCGACAAGCTCGAAGCGATTCCCGGCTTCAACGCGCGCCTCTCGCGCGAGCAGTTCGATCAGAGCATCGCCGACTCCGGCTGCGTCATCTCGACGTCGACGGAAGGAATCGCGCCGGCGGACAAGAAAATCTACGCGCTGCGCGACGTCACCGGCACCGTCGAATCGCTGCCGCTGATCACTGCCTCGATCATGTCGAAGAAGCTGGCCATGGGCGCCTCGGCACTCATCCTCGACGTGAAAACCGGCAGCGGCGCGTTCATGCGCCACTACCAGGATTCGAAGGCGCTGGCGCAAAGCCTCATCGCCGCCGCGGCCGGATCGGGCACGCGCGTCGAAGCGCTCATTACCGACATGGATCGCCCGCTCGGCGTCGCCGCCGGCAACGCGAACGAGATCATCGAAACGATCGAGGTGCTGAAAGGCAACGGTCCCGCGGATGTTGAGGAAGTGACGCGCGCGCAGGCCGTTCGCACGCTGGTGATGTCCGGCAAGTTCGACGATGGCTCGGCCGGCGCAGCGCTCGACGATGCGCTCAGCTCCGGCCGCGCATTGGATCAGGCCCGCAAATGGATCGCGGCACAAGGCGGCGATCCGGCGATCGTCGACGACTATTCTCTGCTGCCGCAGCCGACCAACACGATCGAGGTGAAGGCGCCGCAGTCCGGCTTCATCACCTTCATCGACACCTACCAGGCCGGCATGTTCACCGTCGACCTCGGCGCCGGCCGCAAGAAAGCGGACGACGTCATCGACTACGCGGCCGGCGTGATGTTCGACCGCAAAACCGGCGATGAAATCCACGCCGGCGACACGATCGCGCGCATCCAGCTCGGCCGCGGACATCGCGATGCTGAGGAACTGACCAGGCGTTACCTGTCATTCGTGACGTTCGGCGACGAGAAACCGGAGGAGCGTCCGCTGATTCACGAGCATCTGATGTGAAAGAGTTCGGCTTCGAATGGGACGACGCCAAGGCAGACGCGAACCTGCGCAAGCATGGGGTGTCTTTTCTCGAGGTCATGACCGTTTTTGACGAAGCGCCAGCGCCTCTTGGCGATGTTCTCCATTCGATAGCGGAAGATCGCTTTATCATTGTCGGTGTTTCTGAGCGCAATCGGCTGCTCACCGTAGTTTTTACGTACCGGGATGAAGAAACCATTCGCATCATCAGCGCTCGCCGCTCCAACCGGCGCGAGCAACAATTCTATGAACAAGAAACCCGCATCCATTGAAGATGACGATCCGCTGGATCGCGAAATCGAATTCACGAACGTGAGACCGAATCCTTTCGCGAGTGGTTACCGGCGCAACCGGCATGTTCGAGTCCTAGCTCCCGATCTTCTCGAACGCTTCCCCGATTCCGATGCCGTCGACGAAGCATTGCGGACGTACATTCGACTGACGTCTGCGGCGCCCGAAAAAGTACGCGCAAAAGCCGCCAGCGTTCCCAAGTCTAAAAAGAGCGGATGAAAACGCGAGTTCTATCCCTCGACGATGATGAGATGCCCGCTGAATTTGATTTCAGCAGATCAATTCCGAATCCCTGGTTTGTCGCGATCCACCGTGCTAAACACGTTCGCGTCATCGATAAAGACTTGGCTGCAGTGTTCCCTAATGATGAATCGGTGAATGCTGCATTGCGCAGCAGTCAGACGGCTCGATCCAAGCGCGCCAATACGCCAATACCGCCACTGCATGCAAACCCAAAAAGAAGAAAGCATGACTAATCGCGCCATCGTCATCGTTTGTGATTCCCTCGGGGTCGGCGAGTTGCCTGATGCAAGCGAGTTCGGGGACGAGGGGTCGAACACGCTCGGCCACGTACTCGACACGCAGCATCCGTCGTTGCCGACGCTGGCCCGCCTCGGATTGCTGCACACACTTCCGCAGCCGGCGTCGAACGAGAATCCGCGTGGCGCATTCGGGCGGATGAACGAGGTGAGCGCCGGCAAGGACACGACCACGGGTCATTGGGAAATGATGGGGCTCATCGTCGAGGATCCATTCCGAACGTATCCGAACGGATTTCCGGACGACGTCATCGCCGAATACGAGCGGCGTATCGGACGCAAGACGCTCGGCAACAAGGCGGCCTCGGGGACGGTCATCCTCGACGAGCTCGGCGAAGAGCACATGCGCACCGGCGCGCCGATCGTCTACACGTCCGCCGATTCGGTCTTTCAGGTCGCGGCGCACGAAGAGATCATCCCGGTCGAAGAGCTGTGGCGCATTTGCGCGATCGCGCGCGAGCTGATGCGCGGCGAGCACAACATCGGACGCATCATCGCCCGGCCATTCCTCGGCACCGGCAAGGGACACTTCAAACGAACCGCGAATCGGAAGGACTTCTCTGTGAAACCGACCGGACTCACCGTTGTCGAGCGCGCGTTCAACTCGGGTAAGCAGGTCATCGGCCTCGGCAAGATCGCGGACATCTTCGACCGCGTTGGGATCTCGCAGGAGATTCGCACCGAGAACAATTCGGATGGGATGCGCAAGACCATCGATCTCATCCGCCAGTCGCACGCCGAATTCATCTTCACGAATCTCGTCGACTTCGATTCGAAATACGGGCATCGCAACGATGCGCCCGGCTATGCGAAGGCGCTCGAGGTTTTCGATGGCGAGCTGGCCGCGCTCCTCGGCGACATGCGCAACGACGATCTGCTCTTCATCACCGCCGATCACGGCTGCGATCCGACCGACGTCTCCACCGATCACACGCGCGAATACGTGCCGCTGATCGTGGCCGGTCCGCGAGTCATCGCACAATCGCTCGGCACACGCTCCACCTTCGCCGACCTCGGCGCGACGATCTGCGAACATCTCGGCATCTCGCGCGACGGGCTCCCGGGAACGAGCGTTTTACAGCAGGTGATTCGATGAAATGCATCGCGGTTTGTGTTGCCCTCTTCGCTGCTGAGAACCTCATCGCACAGATTCCGAACGCGCGCATTGCGGCGGACGCGCACGTCATCGATCGTGTGGCCGAGGCGAGTACGAACGATCTGCCGAAGGATTTGTTGAAGCGCATCGTGAATGAGGACATCGACCTGCTGCGTGGCAAACGCGCAGACGGCACGTACCAGTACGCCGCGTACGACCGCATGGAAGCGGGGCGCAAGTCCGACAGCTTTTCCGTCGATCCCGAGCACAAAGAGTCGGTGCTGGAGTTGCGCGACGTCTTTCCCTATCGCCTCATCGTGAACGTCCCATCGCGCCGGATGATGGTGGCGAAGAATCATCACATCTACATCGACCGCGTCGAGATCGAGACGCTGCCGCAGACATCCTCGGAGAAGAAGTTCCAGACCGTGAAGGTCGACGCCTGGCTGGAACCGGGCACCGCGAAGACGATCGACCTCGGCGACATCGGCAAGCAGGCTACGGCCCGCGTCTACGCGCACGCGGAAGCGGGCGGCTACGCGAACGTGACGCTGACGTTCATCGAAGCGCGGATTTTCGACGAGCCATCGAGTCCGTACGCCGATGCGGTGGAGAGCGCGAAGGCGATCGTGAAGGCGATCGACCACGGCGACAAGTCGTCGATCCGAGCCATGGCGCAACGGATTTCGAGCGCGTTCCCGGCCGGTCCGGTGGCCATTCCGGCTGCTGTTGGCGCCCCTCCGGCAACAATTGCCGCGACTCCGGCGGCGTCCCAGGTCAACGTCACCGCCGGCCGCGAGGACCCCGAGACGCTGAGCGAACTGCAGGCTATCGAGGACCTCCTCACCGGGACGGAAGCTGAACGCCGTCAAGGAGTTGATCGTCTTCACCAGCTTCTTCGGCGGCTTCGAAATGCCGTTCGCTGAAGCCAACTGTTGAGCTTCTCACGCTCACATTCCGGCTCACGGCTGATTGACGATTCAGGCCTGCTGACGTAGAATGCCGATCCCTCAGCTTCGCCAGTCTTCCGAAAGGAGCTTCACTTGTCGTCAATGAAATTAGGTTTCAAGGTCGGGGAAAAGCTCGTTTATCCGAACCACGGCGTGACCATCGTCGAACAGATCGGCGAGTCGCCGATCATGGGTGCGGATGACACGTACTACCACCTCAGGCTTCTCGCGAACAATTCGCGCCTGATGGTGCCGATCAAGAATACGGATCGCGTCGGCCTTCGCCCGCTGTACAAACAGACGCAGATCAAAGGCCTCCTGAGCCTTCTCGAAGAGACCACCCAGAAAGCGCACACCGACTGGAAGGGCCGCTACCGCGAGAACCTCGAGAAGATGAAGACCGGCCGTCTCGAAGACGTGGCCGACGTCCTCAAGAACCTCAGCGAAGTGCAGAAGAAGAAGAGCCTCTCGTTCCGCGAGAAGAAGATGTACGAGCGGGCGAAGTACCTCATCGTCTCCGAGATCGCGGTGATCAACGGGTTGGACGAGCAGGAAGTCGAGCGGCAGGTCGATCGCGCCCTGACGAAGTCGGCCCAGTCGAAGGCGGCGCACTGATTTCATCCGGCGTCCGAGCGGTTACCGCCGCCTCGCGCGACGATCTAAAATAGCGCCATGAGGAGAATCCTCGTGGCGCTTTTCATTTTTAAGCGGGCCGCCGTCGGGCCCGGCGCGGAGGCCGCGTGAGCGAAT
>JBAVBF010000428.1:0-4839 GCA_049586115.1 Thermoanaerobaculia bacterium
CACCCCCTTCGACCCGCCCGCCAAGGCAGACGCTCCGCTCCCGGAGCGCCTCCGCCCGCGCACCCTGGAAGAGATCGTCGGGCTCGACGAGCTTCTCGGCGAGGGACGTTTCCTCCGCACCGCCATCGAAAGCGATCGCATCCCGTCGATGATCTTCTGGGGGCCGCCCGGCTCCGGCAAGACCACGCTGGCGCGGATCATCGCCAACAAGACGCGGGCGCGCTTCGTCACGTTTTCCGCCACTAGCACCGCCATCAAAGAGATCCGCGCGCTGATGGAGGAGGCGCGCAAGGAGCGGAAGGCGCGCGGATCGAAGACCATCGTCTTCATCGACGAGATTCATCGTTTCAACAAAGCGCAGCAGGATGCGTTTCTGCCGTATGTCGAGGCGGGCGACATCATCCTCATCGGCGCGACGACGGAGAATCCGTCGTTCGAAGTGAACTCCGCGCTGTTGTCGCGGACGAAAGTCGTGGTCATCCCGGCGCTCGAGCGCGAGCAGGTCATGACCATCCTCCGCCGCGCCGTCAACGAGCCGTCGTTGAAAAAACACGGCATCGAAGTCGCCGACGACGCTCTCGATTTCATGGCCGCTACCTCGGCCGGCGACGCCCGGCAGGCTCTCAACTCGCTGGAGCTCGTCGTCGAAACCGCCACGAAGGAAGACGGCGCGATCGACAAAGGGAAGGTCACGCAGATCCTGCAGCGCCGTTCGCTGATGTACGACAAGGGCGGCGAAGAGCACTACAACATCATCTCGGCGCTCCACAAGTCGCTCCGCAACGGCGATGCGGACGCCTCGGTTTATTGGCTCGTGCGCATGCTGGAAGGGGGCGAAGATCCGATGTACATCGCCCGCCGTCTCGTCCGCGCGGCTTCGGAAGACATTGGCAACGCCGATCCGCAAGCGCTGGTGTTCGCGATCGCAGTCCAGCAAACCGTCCATTTCCTCGGCATGCCCGAAGCGGGCGTGGCGCTCGCGCAGCTGGTCACGTATCTCGCCGCCGCTCCGAAATCGAACGCGGCGTACGTCGGATACGGAGAAGCGGTCCGCGAAGTCCGTCAGGGCGACAATCCCGGCGTCCCGCTCCACATCCGCAACGCCCCGACGCGTCTCATGAAAGACCTCGGCTACGGCCGCGGATACGGCTACGCGCACGATTACGAGGAGCAGACCGTGGCCATGAACTGCCTCCCCGAGGCGCTGGCCGATCGGCGCTTTTACGAGCCGAAGGAAGTGGGCGCCGAAGCGAAAATGAAAGCGCGCCTCGACGCCATGCGCGACGCGCGGAAGAAGTAAGGCATGAGCTTCATCGACTGGTCGGATCCTGAAGAGATGCTGGGACTTCTGTGCGAGTTTGTCGCCGACGCCAGAGGTGAATCGCCGTACGACCGCGAACGCCAGTGCTTCCTCTCGGAGCTATCGGATGCGCTCGAAGAACTGAACGGCCTTTCCTCCGGGATCCCGCTTCAGGAAGCCACCGCGCGGTTGCGAGAAATACGAGATGCCACGGATCCGGAGTTTGCCGCTGATCCGGTCGTGGGACACGTAAGCGATTGCATCGAGGAATTGCAGCGCATCGCGCGTGGGACGATCACCCGCTCAACGCGTTCGCAATCCGTTTGATCGGCGCGGGCTTCCGATCCTCACCTACATTCACGTAAACCACCTGCGCCTCCGTGACGGTGACCTTCTGCTGCAGGTCGTTGCCGCGGATCGCTTCGCAGGTCACTTTCACCGTGATCGACGACGTGCCGATGCGCAGGGTTTCGGTCCAGAAGCTGACCAGATCGCCGACGAAGACCGGCTCGTGGAAAACGATCTTGTCCATCGACACCGTGACCATGAAGCGGCTGCCTTGCCGGCGCGCTTCGATCGCGCCGGCCTGGTCGATGTAGCTGAGGATGACGCCGCCGAAGATGGTGCCGTGCGCGTTAGTGTCGCGCGGCATCATCAGGACGCGGATGGCCGGTTCGTTCCAGCGCGGTTGCGGAGTCTCGCTTTCGCGCGATTCCGGCGTCACCTCGTCATACCCCGGCCTGCTGATTCGGCGTCTGCGGCTCGATCAGCTTCTTGTTGATGTCGATGGTCGAAGACTTGCGCAGCCGCTGCAGCAGCGACGCCCGCAGATTCCGCGACTCCTGCTGGCGCAGGTTGTCGGTGTACTGCGCGCGGTTCTGCGTGGTGGCCGAGTCGTCCTTCTTCTGCTCGGTCACCTGGAACAGCACCGCGCCGTCGCCGGTCATGACCGGGCCCTGCACCACGCCAACGGGCGCGGAAACAGCGGCATCGACGAGCGCCGACGTATCGCCGGTGAACCCCGGGATGAAGCCCGAACGGCTGATGGTCGCCTCCGCTGGGGTGAGGCCGGCTTTCGCACCGGCCGCATCGATCGTCGCCGCGGGCATCGCCTTCGACAGCGCCTGCTGCGCGAGCTGGCGGGCCTTCTCCATGCGCGCATCGTTCTCGACCTTCGCGCGTACTTCATCGAGCGGCGAAACGCCGGCAGAACGGATTGCGTAGAGGAACGGGATTACCGGACCGCGCTGGGAGCCGAGGATTTCGCCGACGTCGTTCACCTTCGCGGCGAACGCCCACGACGTGAAGGCCGGGTTGTTGCCCATGCCCGGAACGGTGTCGGTCTTCCCGAACCATTGCGAATCATTCGAAGCCACGTTGCCGCCGGCGAGGGCGGTGAACTCGTCCGCCGTCTTCGGCTTGCTGGCTTTGATGCGAGCCTCGACGCGCGTGATCTCGTCGCGCGCGCGGTCCTTGGCAAGCTGATCGGCCGTCTGCGCGCGCAGGCGATCGCGGACTTCCTCGAACGGACGGTATCCTTCGGGACGCCGTTCCAGAACCTTGATGATGTGATACCCGAACTCCGTGGAGCGGATCGGATCGCTGATCGTGTTCAGCGGCATCGAGAACGCGGCCTTATCGAACGGTTCGACGGTCGTGGCTTTATCCACCCAACCCATGTCGCCGCCCTTGCCGGCCGACGACGGGTCGCCGGAGTTGGCCTGCGCCAGTTTGGCGAAGTCGGCGCCGGCGCGAAGCTGCTTGACCAGGCTGTCGGCCTTCGCCTTCGCCTCGGCGTCGGCTGCGGGAGGAGCGCCCGGATCGACCTTGATGAGGATGTGCAGGATGTGCGCGCCCGCGGGCGATTTGAACTCTTCGTGCCGCTGGTCATAGATCTTGCGCAGGTCGGCGTCGCTCGGATTCAACTGCGCGCGAAGCTTCGCGTAATCGGCGATGAGGTACTTCGCGGCGCGCTGTTCGCCGTGCGTGTATTGCGACTGGTGCATCGTGTAGTACTGCTGCACCTCGGCCGGCGTGACCGTGACGTTCGCGGCCTCACGCGCGGCGGGATAGAGGATGTACTTGACCTTCGCGCTTTCGTTGTTGCGGCGGTACTCGGCCTCGGCCGCTTTCGGCGACACGACGACGGAGGTCTGCAGCGCGCTCTCGATCTTGCCGAGGGTGATTTCGCGCGCCAGTTCCTCTTCGAACTCGGCCGGCGAATTGAAGCCCATCATCCCCGTCACGTAGCGCGAGTAGAGCTCCTGGCCGACGAACTTGCCGTCTGGATTCAGCGTCGGGATCTCCAGGATTTTCTGGCGGATCTCCTCGGGCGACGCGGAGAGATGGAGCCGTTTGGCCTGCTGCAGGAGGAGATGCTGATCGATGAGCGACTCGAGCACCTGCTTCGGAAGTCCCATCTGCGCGATCTGATCGGGCGTCAGCGGCTGCCGGTACATCTGCTCGTAGTTCTTCTCCATGTAGTAGAGGGAGCGTTCGTACTCGCGGTTGGAGATCGTGTCGCCGTTCACGCGCGCCGCGTAGGCGCCCTGGGCATTCGGGTCTCCGCTGCTCGGTCCGCCGGCGCCCCAGTCGACGAAGATGAAGAGGATGAAGACCGCAACTATGGCGACCAGGATCCATTTGAGTTGCTGAAAGCTATCGCGCATCAACTTGAGCATTGGGACGAACCTCTGTCTTGACTTTGATTTGGATGGCAACCGCGGCGCGGGACTCGGGGGAGCCGGGCGATCGCGAAAATCCGTAAAAAACGGGGCAGTGTAGCTATTCCCGCCCGCCGTAGCAAATGAGCTGAGCGGCCATGCTATAAAGCTCGATTCGTCAATGGCCCCGAACGACAAAACCGTCGGCCCCACGATCGATTGGTACCTCGTCTCGGTCGATCGGCTGAAGCGGATCGGCCTGGTCATCCTCCTGGTGATCCTCGCGGCGGGTGGCTGGTGGTACTACGGAAGTCAGAAGCGGAACCCGCGCAGTTCCGCCGAGGCCACGATCGCC
Organism: Thermoanaerobaculia bacterium; assembly: GCA_049586115.1. GTDB lineage: Bacteria > Acidobacteriota > Thermoanaerobaculia > Gp7-AA8 > Gp7-AA8 > JADGNZ01. Next base: position 4,319 of record JBAVBF010000428.1, read on the forward strand.
GCGGCCAGGCAGGCGCTGAACACGCTGGCGGCGTCGAAAGACTTTCCCAGTCATCGCGGCGACTTCGACCGCGCCCAGCGCAAGCTCGACGAAGCGGGCACGCTGCTCGGCGGAGGCAAGTACGCCGAGGCCGAGAGCGCGGCCATCGAGTCGCAGACATTCAGCCGCGCCGCGCTCAGCGGCAAAGCGGGAGCGGAGAACGACGCGCAGTTCCTCACCGTCGAGGGCGACGTCCAGTTCCAGAAATCGGCGACCGGCGACTGGGCTCCCGCGGAAACGCGCACGCCGCTCTTCAACGGCGATTGGGTGAAAACCGGCAGCGGCGCCTCGGCCGAGCTGATTTTCTCCAACGGTTCGCTCTACACCGTCGGCTCCAACGCGCTACTCGAGATCTACTCGCAGTTCAATCCGTCCACGAGCCGCAAGAACAATTCGGTGCAGATGACGATCGGAACGGTGGACGTGGCCACCACCGACGACGTCTCGAGCGTGCGCACGCCCGGCAGCCAGATCACGATCGA
>JBAVBF010000429.1:0-6771 GCA_049586115.1 Thermoanaerobaculia bacterium
GCCGCTCCTCCGCCACAAGACAACGGACATGGCCACGGAAAGGGTCCGGGCGGTCAAGGCCCTCCCGGCCAGCAAAAGGAAAAGGACAAAGGCGGCAAAGGCCACGGAAAGGATTAATCCAATGAAACGATCACTCCTCGGCATCGCTCTCTGCGCATCACTCATCGCCTGCGGCGGCAACAAGACCGACCAGACCGCAAGCACGACGAGCGCAACCACGACCTCCCCCGCCCCGGCTGCGTCCGCGCCCACCGCGAACGCCTCGGCATTAACTCCCGAGCAACTCGGCCAGCTCGGCGCGCTGATCAATAAGCAGCCCGCCAACGCCGACAAACTGCTCGCCGATCAGGGCCTGACGCAGGCGACGTTCGAAGCGGCCATCCGCAAAGTCAGCTCCGATCCCGCCGAGTCGAAGCGCTACGCCGCCGCGTACAAGAGCGCGAGCTAGCGCGGAAGCGCAGAGATTCTCTCCGCGCCCCCGCGCCTCCGCGTGAAAAAACTACTGCGCCCTAGTCACGCTCTTGCAGTCCACAGTCCCGACGAGATGCACCCCATCCGCCGTCTTCGCATCGAATGAGATCGTCGCCGTCGAGCCTTTGTCGTGCACGGTGATCGTTCCAGTCCCGCTCTTCTTCTCCGTCTCGACGTTGTACTCGGCGTCGCGCTTGAAGATCCGTCCAAAGGCGACTTTCAGAGTGAAGTTGTGCGTCCCGTTCGCCGCCGCCTTCGCATCCGGCACGATGATCTGGACGCTGTTCAGCACCTTCGGATCGTTCTCCTTCGGCAGCGAATACTGATTCCCGAACGATCCCTTCCCGGTCATCCCCGCCGAACAGCCGCCGCGGTCGGTCGAGCCGTCATACGTCCCCGCATGTTTCCCACCGGTGATGACGACATGGACGGTTTCCGTGACCGCCGCAAACGCGGACGGAGCAGCGAGGATGAGAATCACAGCCAGACTTTTCATGGACGTCTCCTTCAGGTTCGAATTTTGGTGGGTATTGTAAGGGAGACGGTTTCACGCGGAGCCGCGGAGATCGCGGAGTTCAGACCTAATGCCATCCGTCTTTTATCTGCGGAAATCTGCGTCCATCCGCGGATAAGACTTTCATCCGCAGATGAAAAGCAGATAAAAAACGGCCTGCGCGACGTCTCGCGCAGGCCGTCTTCGACTACCTAATGCTGCTGCGGAATGGGACCGGGTGACTGCGGGGTCTTCGCCTTGCGGCGGATGCCGGAACGCCCGAGGGCGGATTGCATCGTGCGGACGTGCGCGACAAGCGCGCCGGCACGTTCGTTACGGGTAAAACCTTTGGCGAGGTTGTACACCTGCAACGCCTGCTGCACGACGTCCCAGCGCTCGCGGCACATGTTGTAGCGGATGTCCCGCGCAAGCGCCTCGGCGGCGGCAGCAAGAGGCTCGAACCGCAGATTGCGGGTAATGACCAGTCGCGTTTTCGCCGGATCGATTCCGGTCGTAGCCTGCATCGTCGGATCGTTTTCGGCCGCGACGGCGCTGGCTTCGAGAAATTCGTCGGCGAACGCACGGGCCGACCGCATCGTCTTGACGCCGTCAGCCGGAGCCGGAACGAAATCCGGCAGGAGCTGATAGACGCCCTTGACCTGCGCCACGGCCTGCTGAATGACTGCGTCTAGAGCCGGCAGGTCCGCTGTTTGAACCGCTGTGTTCTTACTGTTATCTTTAGTAACCATAGCCTTCTCCTCCTTTCCGCCAGGGTTGTCCCGCGCGCGCTGCTTTGGATCGCCTGACGGACCCAACCTAGAAGGGGAAGAAGCAGGAGTCAATAGAGTTTCCATTCTCACGGTAACGGTCCGCAAGTGCCTGTTAATGGAATGGATTGCAAGCGAAAAATCGAATTACGACACCAAACCTTTACAAGAAATCTTTGTACTGATCGACTGAAAAAGGAAGCAAGACGAAAATTTACGTGATCACCCTGAAGTCAAATCGCGCTTACACGAAACCGGAACGTGCGCAGACGAAATCAGTACGTGTTCACGCGAAACAGGAACGCGTGAATACGAAATCGGAACGTGTTCACACGAACTCGGAACGCGCGAACGGGAAAAAAGAACGTGTTCACGCGGAGATCGCGGAGGAAGCGGAGCCCCCGCCCCTCCACGTGAACCGTATCCCGGTAGGTCATCGCGCTAGCCGAACAATCGCGCGCGGACCTCTTCCCACGGAATGGTCTGAGCGCTGCCGGACTCGATTTCCTTCCATCGCCGCCCGGCCTCAATCGACCAAAGCTCCTCGACCTCGGCATCGAGCGGTGGTTCGAATTCATTCATGAGGAGATTTTATCTGCGGGAATCTGCGCCATCTGCGGATAAAACCCTCATCCGCAGATGGAGAACCGAACGCGTCGGCGAAGCCGGCGTAAGAACCGTAGCCCACGGGTTCACCCGTGGGAAACCGTGTGCGTTCGATGTGTGCGCGCGCTTCAGCGCGCGAAAGAGAGGGTTCCGCGCAAGGTTTCTTTCGCCCGCTGAAGCGGGCTCCCGAGGCTGGGCGCATCCACGTTCCCCCGCTTGAAAGCGGGGGCTACGGCTCTTACGCCGGCTCCGCCGACGGAGATCACTCCGGCCCGTTGTACGTCGATTCGATCATCCACCGCACCAGCGCGGCGGTGAAGCCGGGGACGGCCAATTCGAGGTGCGGCATCTCCTTCACCGAAAGCGGCGAGAGGAGATACCACTCGACGACGTCGTTGAACGACACCATCTCCTCGTCATCCGCTCCGGCGTTCGTCATCTCCACCCGATGCTCCAGCGCCCGGATCGCAAACTCCGGCAGCTCGATCGGAATGGTCCGCCGCCGACTCAACGCCTTCGCGGCATGCGTGGTGAAGGATGCGGTGCGCGTCATGATTGCCTCCGCGGACAATCAGAGCACTATGAGGACATCAACTCTACACACCGAAGTGTGCGACGCGAAGACTGTCACATTGGACCACGTTGGCGTATTCACACATGTAACAGGGGTGCGTCAAGACTCCGAGAGGCAAGTGGTCGGCTAGATCTGCCCTTTCCTGGTCATCTTTAACGCGTGCCTAAACAACTCCGGCACCTTGTAGCGCTCGACATGCTCTTCGTCTCCTTCGTAAACACCGATCAACCCGACCTCACGTGCGAGACTTAGTACGTCATTTTCGATCATACTGAGATCTGCTACGCCGAGCGGGGTTCGACCTACCGCGGTTAATCTGTCGAGCAGTGGACGGAGCTCGGGAAATTCTTCATCGCGCATCGCACCCAGAGCTTGCTCAGAAACCTGCGGCAGAACATCGATGAACGAGCGTGGCCTAATGATAGTTGGCGTCTCTGCTACTGCGGGCTTATGAGAACGTTCGAACTCCACCGCCAGGTTCATCAACTGCAGAAGGTAACGCGGCGAATGGTCATCGTTACCGTCGGCCAGACGATTCCAGACCCAGTTGCGAGTAAAAGCGGTCTTACTACCCTTCATTCGTTCAGCGGCCAAGGAATTCCATGCATGAACAACAGCATCTTCGTCCCATTCCTCCGTCGGTCGATCGACTATGTATGCCGGCAACAGCTTACGAAAAGCTTCCGATGTCAAAGCTTGCTTCAGAGCGACTTTGAAGAATGACGTCTGGTCACTCCATTTAAGTGATACCGACCGACCGAAGAAATGGCTCTTATTCTCGAATTGCAGATGTCGCCATAAATCCTCGCGAAGAAGAACCTTGCAATGCAAACGCGTGAGTGCATCGCCGACCTCAGCATAGAATACGAACAAGCCTTCCAAAGCGTTTCGACGTCTTTGGCGATCGGGGTCAGACGGGCCAAACCCCGTATCGAGACCATCGAAGAGCAGATAAATCTCTTCGGAGGCATTATTATCGAGAGCCCGCAACCAAGAGTCCACCAGCAGGACACTATTAGGAGTGGCGAGTAATTCTTGGATGGCGGTCACCACATCAATTTCGTCAGCTATAGGTCGATCAAATACACGAGCGACCCGTTCGTCAAGTGGCGGTAAGGTCGCGTCCGCAGATCGCAGCGCAAGCGCTAGGAACAATGACCAAAACTGACGCCACGAGGCTGTCGTAGGCTGCAACGCCTGTTCATCGATGCTGCGGAAGCCTTCAGCTGACAACAGCCATGGCCGATTCTTGCGCAAAGGCGCTGGGGCTGTGATGACAACTGACGACCGTGTTGATTCTTCGGAAAGCCGACGAAAGAGCGCCGTCTTGCCTGTGCCTTTGCGACCGAGGATAAGGGGTATAGACGGGCTGAGCGCTTTCTTGAAAACGTCAGTCTCAACGAAATTCGACAGCAAGTCAGCTTGCTGCTCGGCCGTTCCGGAAGAAAAATGAAGGTCATGTAGAACTGCAATACGACTACTCGCAGTTACCGGTTTCGAGACGCTATTTAGCTTCGCCGGGCCGAGACTCTCGATCCACTCGGAGATTTCGTTATAAGGCCTCCACTGCTCGCTTGATGTGCTTGCCGAATCTGAAGCCGCAACGGCATCGGTATACGAGATGAAATGAACTAGATCTTCTTCGACCGAAGCGGCATCGCCAGGTTTACCTAGGTTCAGCCACTCTCCTATCCACTCCGCCGCCCTGTTCTTGTAGTGGCGCGTGACATCGCCGATCCGCGCCGAAGGTATTGGCGAAACGACAAACCGAAGTTCGGGGTGAAAGCGACGTCCCGTTTTTATAGAACGATAGGTCGTTGAACGTGTGAGTGCCTGAACGACCTGTGCGTTGCCAACTCGCGCTTGCGGATGCGGAAAAAACACAATGATGACCATATCGGCCAGGTCGAAAAGCAATGGGGCATTCGCGTTATTGAACCCCGTCCGAGCGTCCGTCAGTATGACGTCAGGTTTAAACGGCAATTCCTCAGAGATGGCCGCATACAGTTTTCGCAGAGGATTCTGGCCACTGCGATACCAAGAATCTGCAGCCACATGCCGTAGCAATCGAGTGTAATTGGCCGACGGAATTCCGGCGGGCAAACAGTACAGATCAACTTGCTCTGACACACGTATTAAATGACGCTTGACGTCGACTTTCTCGCCTCTGTCTAAAGCGTCTAAGAGATACACAACCCCCATCGCCGAGGCCACGTGCTGGTCAACTCCGAGCAGCGCCGGGAGGCCAGGCGCCTCCAAATCCATATCCACAACTACAACCTTCTTACCGCGATCTGCCAAAATGCGCGCAGCGTAAGCCAAGGCGGTGGAGCGGCCGACGCCGCCCCTGACTGAGTAAAAAGTAACGCGGACAGGAAGGTCCACATCAGCGTCATCTGCATCAAGTAGTCCGCTCTGAGGATCAGCCGAAGAGGGCTGCGCGAGCGCCTCCGGCCACAATGGAAGCTGTTGAAGGTCGTAATCTGCCGGAGTAGCACCCGCCCATTTACGTTCATCGGAGGTCAGCAACTCGACCCACTCAAGATCCTGCTGGTCGATGTTGTTCAGCACAAGATCACGGCGTGCTTGAAGCGACCTACCTTGGAATCCCTCCGAGACGACTAAGACGTTCCATCCGCCAAACGGATCGGGCGAAACGACAACGTCGACTGGCTCCAGAGCCGCACGAGCCAAGTTCTTGGCAATTGCATCTTCAACTTCTTCTTTTCTCACTGCCGTCTCCTGGAAGGCACCTGTCGTGCCCGTCTCGTCAGAAAGGTCGTCGTGTCCTGCGCGGCTGTAACAAGTTCGCGGGCGGTAGGTTCATCAATCTGGAAAGTAACGTAGCGCAAGTCACTTGCCCATTCATGAATGAAATAGGCTTTAGCACTGGCTCGATCGCCGAGGTCTCGAAGCTGGAGATCGCAACCTTTCCAGAGACCGCGGATATTGTGACCTCCGCGACCCCGGATTGGCGGCTGCCTGCCCTGCGCGAGCATAAGACCCTTAAGTGCGCACTCCACAGAATAGCCCGAGAGGTACACAGATGCGACAAAGCGGCCGGCTGCAAGCATCGCTGTCGCGTCCGCTCCTCGCTGAATGGCAACGAATAACCATTCAGACGGTGTTTTCGGCGGTTCGAGAGCTGGCAACATTCCGGCCGAGCATATCGGAAACTCTCTAAAGCAGCGAAGGGCGGCACCACTGCCGCCCTGACCGGAACGCGAGGTTGGTTTTTATGAACACCCGCTCGTGCTTCCGCAGTTTAAGCACTTGTAGCAGGCCCCATTTCTTACCATGATCGAGCCGCAGTCGCTGCAGCTGGGGGCGTCCTGCTGGTAGCGGAAGGTGGCGGTGTTGCGGGTGTTGGGGCCGTCGGCGTCTTTGGGGGCGGCGATGATCGTGGACGGGGCGAGGGAGGTTACGAAAGAGGCGTCCTCTTTGGTCAAGGGGGCGATGTTGGGGATTGGTTTCGAGGTCGGCGCGGTTTCTTCGCGAACGATTACGCCGGCGTGGGCTTGGCTTTCCTTGTCGAGGAACTTCGTCGCCAGCCATTTGAAGATGTAGTCCATGATCGATTTGGTCATGGGGATTTCGGGGTTCTTGGTGAAGCCCGAGGGCTCGAATCTCGTGTGGGTGAATTTGTCGACCAGGAAATTGAGCGGGACGCCGTGCTGGAGGGCGAGGGACGTCATGGTGGCGAAGCTGTCCATGAGGCCGGAGATCGTGCTGCCTTCTTTGGCCATGGTGATGAAGATCTCGCCCGGGGTGCCGTCTTCGTATTTGCCGACGGTGATGTAGCCCTCGTGGCCGCTGATGGAGAACTTGTGGGTGATCGACTCGCGCTCGTCGGGGAGTTT
>JBAVBF010000430.1:0-2200 GCA_049586115.1 Thermoanaerobaculia bacterium
CCTCCGGCCCCGACGCCGGTCGCGCCGCCTGAGCCGCCGCCGGTGACCCCGCCGCACGTTCCGACCGAGCTCCGCACGGACGAGATCCACTTCGAGTCCGGTTCGGCGCGCCTGACGAACATCGCCAAGGCCATCCTCGACGACGTCGCTCTGCGCATGAAGCAGGAGCCGACTTCGACGGCCATCGTCATCGGTTACAACGACGATAAGGAAAACACCGGCCCGAATCACGATCTCGATCGCCGCCGCGCCGAAGCGGTCCGCGATTACCTGGTCAGCCGCCACGGCATCGACCCGTCGCGCATCACGGTCGAAGGCCGCGACGCCCGCGAGCCGATCGGCGATAACACCACCGCGGAAGGCCGCCTGCGCAACCGCCGCGTTCAGATTCGCCTGATGCTCCCGTAGCCGTCATCCACAGCAAAACGTCGAAAGGCAGCCGCCAGGCTGGCTTTGTTTTTGATCCGTGGCTTCGCGGGAGGTAGTCGGCGAAGCCGGCGTAAAGAACCGTAGCCCACGGCTTCTAGCCGTGGGTCTTGATATGCATCGGTTTTTGTGAGTCCGCTTTAGCGGGCGAAAGAAAGCTTTCTTTCGCCCGTCAAGACGGGCTCACACTCGACGCGACACGATGCGCTCCCCCCACGGCTGAAAGCCGTGGGCTACGGTTCTCACGCCCGCTTGGCGGGCGGTCGATTTCCGGGCAGCTCGATCTCGGGATCTTCGTCGCGGCGGCGATAGAGGATGGCCAGTTTGCCGATCGTCCCGGCCACTTCGGCATCGCACGCTTTCGCGAGTTCCTCGGCCAGCGCTTTCCGTTCCGACGAGTCGTCGTTGTCGATGCGGACTTTGATCAACTCGTGCGAGGCCAGCGAACGCTTGGTCTCTTCGATGACCGAGGGGCTGGCGCCGGCGCGGCCGATGCGGACGACCGGTTCCAACGCGTGCGCGAGGCCGCGAAGGAACTGCCGTTGCTTGCCGGTGAGCGCCATGAGCGGCGCATGGTAGCAGACGGTTACTGGCGCGTCGTGTCGGTGTGGTGGAGCGGGATCTTCGACAGAGTTTCCTGCCGCGTGGCGTACGTTTGCCTGGCGGCGGCCGAGGTGTAGAAGCGGATGAGTCCAATCGCGCGGCTGCCACTCTTCGTTTGCGCGATGACGACTGCAGTCTGCCGTTCTTCGCGCGGCCGGTTTTTCCACGAAAGCGTCAGGCGATGTGTTTCGGCGTCGTACGAGCTCGTTGCGGTCGTATCGCCGAGGAAGGAGGCGCGGATCGAGGAGGGAGCGAGCTGCGTGTCGTCGATGGTCGCGATCAGCGTGGTTTGCTCCGCGGCCAGAACGCCGTCGTTAGCCGGATTTGCGTCGTGCAGTTCCAGGGTTGCCGCGCCGAGGGCGGTGCGAAGCTGCTCGAGGGTGGTGTCGCTGATCATCGCGAAGCGGCGGAGCTTGAGCGGGTCGGTGGAACGGTTATTCGGACCGAACCAGCTCAGCAGCCCGGCTTCGTAGCCCGCGCGTTTGGCGGCGGCGGCGACGGCATCGTCATAGTCGCCGTACGGATAGGCGAGGAAGCGCACGGGCTGGCCGGTGTGCGACTCGATGACGCGTTTGCTTTCGTCCAGCTCGGTGCGCAGAAAGCTCTCGTACTGCGCATCGTCGAGGTCGGGATGCGATTTGTGCAGCAGATGCGCATGCGACATCGTGTGGCCTTCGATATCGACGCCAGCCTTCTGCAGTGCGGCGATCTTTTGCCAGGTCAGGGCGTGTGATCCCTGCCCGACGATTTTCGGATAGACGTAAAGCGACCAGGGGAAGCCGAAGCGCTTGAGAACCGGCTCGATCTCGGTCGAGGCGCAGAGCCAGCCGTCGTCGACGGTGATGACGACCGCGTTCGGAAGCAGCGACTGGCGTCGTCCGGCGATGTAGTCGACCAGGTCGGCGATGGGAATGACGTTGTAGCCGGCCAACGCCAGGTAGTGCATCTGTTCGGCGAAGTCTTCGCTGCTGACGGCCCAGCCGCGCTCGGGGACAGGATCGACCTCGTGATAGGCGAGGATGATGGTGTCCTGAGCGAGAGCAGCGGTGGTGAGGAAGAGTGAGAGCGCGGCAAATCGGGCGATGCGCACGAGGGAAGAAGTGCAATCGAAGTGCCTCAGCAAGTTCGCACAGCCGTTGGTGCGTGCAGTTCTGTTGGCGGAGCATTGGGC
>JBAVBF010000431.1:0-6301 GCA_049586115.1 Thermoanaerobaculia bacterium
GCACCAACTCTTCATCAACGGTGAATTCGTCGACGCCCGATCCGGCGAGACGTTCGCCACGTCCAATCCAGCCACCGAGGAAAAGATCGCCGACGTTGCATCAGCGGGGGTCGACGATGTCGATTCCGCGGTGAAAGCAGCCCGCGCGCAGATGGAACCGGGCAGCGAATGGCAGAAGATGAAACCGCGCGACCGCGCCAAAATCCTCTGGCGCATCGCGGACATGCTCAGCGCGAAGGCCGCCGAGATCGGACGCATCGAGACCATCGACAACGGCAAGCCGATCTTCGAATCGCAGTTCGTCGACACGCCTGCCGCCGCCGAGTGCCTCTACTACTTCGCCGGCTGGAGCGGCAAGGTCACCGGCGAGACGATTCCGATTGCCGACAACGCCTTCACCTACACGCTGCGCGAACCGGTCGGCGTCGTCGGCGCCATCACGCCGTGGAACTTCCCGCTGATGCTGGCAGTCTGGAAAATCGCGCCGGCGCTGGCGTGCGGCAACACAGTCGTCATCAAGCCGGCCTCGAACACGTCGCTGTCATTGCTGAAGTTCGCCGAGTACGCGAAGGAGTGCGGACTGCCTGCGGGCGTGCTGAACGTGATTCCCGGCAGCGGCTCGGTGGTCGGCAACGCGATGGTCGATCATCCCGGCGTCGATGCCATCGCCTTCACCGGCTCGACCGAGGTGGGGAAGGGACTGATGGCCCGCGCGGCGAAGACGCTCAAGAAAGTATCGCTGGAGCTCGGCGGCAAATCACCCAACGTCGTCTTCGCCGATTCCGATCTCGAAGCGGCCGCCCGTGGCGCGCTGAACGCGATCTTCTACGGGAAAGGGGAGGTGTGCGCCGCCGGCTCGCGCCTCCTGGTCGAAGAGTCCGCGCACGACGAGCTGATGGCGAAGCTGACCGAACGCGCCAACAAGATGGTCGCCGCCGATCCTCTCCACCCCAAAACCCGCCTCGGCGCTCTCGTTTCGAAAAGCCAGATGGAGACCGTCCTCTCCTACATCGAAGCGGGCAAAAGCGACGGCGCGAAACTCGTCGCCGGCGGCGAGCGCACCGACATCGGCACCGGCAAAGGCTACTTCGTCAAACCAACCATCTTCGACGACGTCGAAGTCGATCACCGCATCGCCAGAGAAGAGATCTTCGGCCCCGTCCTGGCCACGATCCGTTTCAAGGATGCCGACGATGCGGTCGCCAAGGCCAACGCCACCGTTTACGGCCTCGCCGCCGCCGTCTGGACGCGCGACATCTCCAAAGCCCACCGCATCGCCAAATCCATCAAAGCCGGCACTGTCTGGATCAACACCTACAACCTCTACGATCCGGCCCTGCCCTTCGGCGGCTTCAAAGAATCCGGCTTCGGCCGCGATCAGGGCCGCGACGCATTGGAGAAGTACACGCAGACCAAGAGCGTGTGGGTGAATTTGTAGAGTCCCGCGAAGGTAGGTCCCCGAAGGCATCATCTGAATAAGGCACCGCGTCTTACCACGGATTAGGCGCACGGTAGTGGTAGGGATTCTCCGTAGGGATGACACTCCTTTGCTGATGACTTCTGATGAAAGTTCTGCGCTGGACTCGGTCGAACAGGAAGCACGGATAGCGAAAATAAACGCCGAGCGGAGCGTTCTCGAGAACCAGCTTTCGAAGAGCTATCAGCGACTGGAGCTGATGAAAGCCTTGGGCGCTCCGGTCGCGGCAGCAGTCGCTGTCGCCGGCCTTCTGTTCTCAACTTCGCAATGGTACATTGGAAATAGAGCCACCCGCGACGCGCAACGAGTCGAGAGGATGGATCGTCAGTTAGGGAACCTCGCTGCCGCCGATCAGTCGCTTCGGATCACTGCCGTAGCGTCACTGAAGACAGCACTCTCAGGAGAAGACGGTCCTGCTGCCGAGCAAGCCATTGCGGCACTCACACAAGTGCTCGCCCAAGAAAATTCGTTCGCGGTCAGGCACGCAATTGTTTCTGCCTTGCAAGGAATTTCATCCGTCAACCCTGAGGGCAGAAGGACGATGGCACTTCGCGAGCTCATTGATGTTAGCCGTGGACTCGTTATTGAAGGTAAGTTGTGGCGTCTTGCCGGAGTAGATCGGTCGTCGCCTGAGGTTTCTAGTGTGGTGGCACGAGCTGTCAGTGTCGGCCACGCAATTGCGGGACTACTGCGGCAAGGAGCTCGCAGCAAGAGCCTGGAAGGCGTCTACCTGGCCGGCGAAGACCTCACTAGCTTGAAACTGCCCGGAGTTGACTTTAGGCGAGCGGTGCTTGTGGAAACTCAATTTGATAAGGCGATTCTAGATGGATCTGTCTTTGATGATGCCATCCTCGCTAGTACGTCGTTTCGGAAGGGCCACCTTCGCTGGACCTCATTTCGGCAGTCAATCGGGATTCGTGGGCCCGAAGGGCGCATGAACTACGTGCTCGACCAGGCGTATCCCCTTCAACAATCCGCGGACTCTCACCTTCCCATCATCGGCCCTTTTTTTGACGGTGCGGATCTCTCGGGCGCTGTGTTCGACGGGCACCCGCTGTTTCCGATCTATGACAATGAGTTACATGAGCACGCGATCATTACGGGTTTTTCCTTCGTCGGCGCGCAACTGTCCGGTGTTAATCTTCAGAAAGCGTGGGCATTCGGGTTTCGGCGTCGCGACAACCGCTTGCCCAGCTGTGACATGCAATGGAAATACATGCCTAGACTAATTTCCTTCGGTGGTACTCCTCTGGAGCTTCTTGCGGGCCAAGCGGTGAATGAACCGGCTAATTTCGTGATGCCTGTAAACTGCCAACGCTCGCTCGAATTGCTAGGTATGGCATTTCGAGGTACTACTGTGAACAAGAATCTCTCCTTGAACTTCATAGATGCAGCGGTCACGCATAACGCACGATCGGCTCTGTGAAAATCACGGATCGTGGCGCGCTTGTCTTCAGGTTCTATTCAGACCTTCGAGGTCACTGATGTAGTACGTTTGCGCATGACCGTCCGGTCTCGTGCGCTTACCGCGATCGCACTGCTGGTGATCGCGCCGGTTGCAGCGGCGGTCCTCATCAGCATCCTTCTGCTGTTCGGCGTGACTCCGCATCTGGTCTTTCTGCCTGGCTTCGCCGTCAGGTCGGAGCTTGCCGCCCTCGGCGTCCACGCGCCGAACGCTGTTGGCGTTCTGGTCACGTTTGTCGCCTGGTGGGCGATCGTCGTGATCGTTTGGGTGGGCGTGCGGCGGATGTGGAGAACGTAATCAAGCGACGGGATTCGTTTTTAGCCAATCGCTGATGAGTAGGTAGTTGTCACCATAGGTGAGTTGCGACACGACGAGTTTCTGTCGTTCGCACCACTCCGGAAGCTCGGCCACGAACTGCGTGTAGCGGGACGCGATGACCGCGCCGCTCGGGATCCGGCTGCCGCGTTCATTGGCCGGACCGCTCAGCCAGTTGCGAACCAGCTCGATGGCTTTGGCCGGTTTGTTCGCGTGGGCCTCGATGTCCTGGCCAGCGATATCGGAGCAGAATTTCTGATATCGGTACGGTGCGCGATCAAGCACGAGCGAATGTTTCGCACGTTGCTCGGAATCGCCGAACTCTTTCGCGCCGAGGAAGAGACCGAGCTCGATCGGCATGTTGAAGCGGGGGAGACGCGTGACTCGATCGAGCTGCACGCGAGAGATATCGTGGATCGCAAATCGAGAGCTGCGGATGATCCGAACGATCTTCTGAAAACGAACATCGCTCGAATCCTGTTCTTCCAAGGCGGAACGTGCGAAGAATCCGCAGTCGTGGACGGCAAACATGATCGCGCGCAGCATCGGCCGGTAGGCGCGATCGAACGGACAGTTCAGGAAGACGCTGCGGTCGTACGGCCAGGCAACCACGCTATCGTTTCGCCCGTCTCGTGCTCGCGCTGGCAGCCTTCGCGGCTCGCAGCTTCCGGCGCTCTTCGCGTACTTTTCGCTCGGCGATGATTTGCAGCAACGTCTCGTGTGCGAGCTTCGGATCGACGTTATCCGGTTTGACTGGCGACGGAAGGATTTCACGCCATTTCATGCGCCGAGAATAACACGCGGCTTCCGGCTTCCATGCCTGATCGCCTCATGTACAATCCGCCACTCTTTGAAGAGGAGAGCTATGCGAAAGAACGCAATCATTTTTATCTCGCTCGCGGTGTTGTCATTCGGACTTCTCGGCTGTCCGCCGAAGGAGGGTGGCGGGGCCGGCACGAGCGCGGGAGGCGGGGACATCCTCGTCGGCGAATACGGTTCGATGACGGGGCCGCAGGCCACCTTCGGGCAGTCCACCCACAACGGAATCATGATGGCCGCGGATGAAATCAATGCCGCCGGTGGCATCAACGGACGCAAGATCAAAGTGCTGTCCGAGGACGATCAGTCCAAGCAGGAAGAGGCGGCGAATGCCGTCACCAAGCTCATCTCGCAGAATAACGTCGTCGCCATCCTCGGCGAAGTTGCGTCATCGGCATCGATCGCCGCGGCGCCGATCTGCCAGTCGAACAAAGTGCCGATGATCACGCCGTCGTCCACCAACGACGAAGTCACCCGCAAAGGCGACTACATCTTCCGCATCTGCTTCACCGACAGCTACCAGGGCGAGTACCAGGCCGTCTTCGCGGATGGCTGGTGCAGCGCGAACAACAAGCCGAAGAACGTGGCCATGCTCACCGACGTCAAGAGCGACTACTCGCAGGGGCTGGCCAAGGTCTTCTCCGCGAAGTTCGCCGCGCTCGGCGGCAAGATCGTCGGCACGCAGAGCTATGCCAACGGTGACAGCGATTTTCGCTCGCAGCTGACCGCCATCAAGGGCACCAACCCGTCGATCATCTTCGTGCCCGGCTACTACACCGACATCGGTCAGATCGCCATCCAGGCTCGCGACCTCGGTATCACCGCTCCGCTCCTCGGCGGCGATGGATGGGAGTCGCCGCGCCTGATCGAGATCGGCGGCAAGGCGCTGGAAGGTTGCTTCTACACGAACCATTACTTCTACGCCGATCCCTCGCCGGTCGTCAGCAGCTTCGTGCAGAAGTACAAGGACCGCTACAAGCAGACGCCGGACGCGCTGGCCGCCCTCGGCTACGACGCGATGAAGACGCTGGCCGACGCCATGAAGCGTGCCGCGAAGCTGGACGGGCCGTCGATCCGCGACGCGATCGGCCAGACCAAGGGGCTGGTCGGTGTTACCGGCACCATCAACATCGATGCGAATCGCAACGCAACGGGCAAGAAGCTCGTCATCGAGGAAATCAAGAACGGGCAGCTGACTCTGAAAGCAACCATCGATCCGTCCAAAGGCGGCAAGGTGGAGATGAACGACGGCAGTGCGCCGGCGGCAACGAACACGACGGCAACAGCCACCCACTGAAGTCGATACCAAACTTTGTCTTTACAGAAACTGGTCCGGCGGTTAGCGTTCGCCGGACCTTTTTTTGCGTAAGGGCCTTTAAATGCAGGAGATCCTCCAGAATCTGCTGAATGGGATTGCCGTCGGCGCGATTTACGCGCTGATCGCCCTCGGCTACACGATGGTGTACGGCATCCTGAAGCTGATCAACTTCGCCCACGGCGACGTCTTCATGCTCGGTTCGTTCGTCGGCTTCTACGCCGGCGGATACGCCGCGCGGCACCTGCAGACCAACGGCGGTCCGCTCGGCTGGGGCTACGCCGGCCTGGTCATGCTGATCGCGATGATCGTCTGCGGACTCTTCGGATTCCTCAACGAACGGATCGCGTACCGGCCGCTGCGGAACGCGCCGAGGATCGCGTCGTTAATCACGGCGATCGGAGTTTCGTTCCTGCTTGAGTATGGCGGCCAGTTCGTCTTCGGCGCCGATCCGAAATTCTTCCCCACGCTCGTCGAGAAGCACCTCATCAACTTCGGCGGCGTGACCACGACGAACTACCAGATCATCGTGCTGGTGGTGGCCGTGATCTTCATGGGAATCCTGCAGTACATCATCTACGGGACGAAGTTCGGCCGGGCCATGCGCGCGGTTTCGTACAACTTCGAAACGGCATCGTTGATGGGCATCCCGACCGATCGCGTCATTTCGATGACGTTCATCATCGGATCCGTGCTCGCGGCGGTGGCCGGGATTCTGTACGGCCTTTCGTATCCGAAGATCGACCCGCTGATGGGGATCATGCCCGGCTTGAAAGCGTTCATCGCCGCGGTCCTTGGTGGCATCGGTAACGTGCCCGGCGCGGTGGTCGGCGGATTGATCATCGGCATCATCGAATCGTTCGTCGGCGGCAGCCAGTTTTCGAACTACCGCGACGCCATCGCCTTCATC
>JBAVBF010000432.1:0-3570 GCA_049586115.1 Thermoanaerobaculia bacterium
TGAAGCTTCTGAGCGCGTTCCCATGCTTCGTCAGCGCGTTCAAATAATGATGCGCGCCGCGAGGCGTCGTTTAGGCCCGCCAAATTGATACAGACGTTTTGATACGCCCCCGCCGCCGCCGCCCGGCCCATCTGTGCGCCGACGCCGGCGTCGGACAACGAGGCTTGGAGGCCGATGCGGGCGATTTCGAGGTTGAGTTCGATGACCTCGGGGCAGGACTCGAGGACGCCGAGGGGAACTTCGGTGGCCGCGATGGTGGCTTCGGTGATGGCGGCGTCGCGCGCGGACTGCTCCTCGGGGGTCGACTTCGGCATGCGCATGGCGTCGAGGAGTTGATCGAAGGCGGCGGTGTCGGCGTCGACGGCGGCGAGGAATTGATCCTTCAACGTTTGCGCGCGGACGGCGATGCGGTCGAGGTCCGGCTGCTTCGATTCGAAGCCTTTGCGCGTGTGGGAGAGGACGGCCACCATTGCCGCGAGTCCGGCGGCCATCGATGCGGCCAGCGCGGAGACAGAGCCGCCGCCGGGGGCGGGGGAGTCGCTCGACAGTTCGTCGAGGAATTCGTTCACGCGCATCGACGCCAGGCGTGCGGGAGCGGCGAGGCAGTATTCGATGACGCGTTCGCGCGGATCGAATGGCTTCAGCTCCGACAATCCGAGCGTACGAATCGCCGCGTGCATCAGCGCGGCCTCGGAGACGCCGGTCGGACGTCCCATGCGTTGCAGGTAGTGGCGTCCGGCAGAGAGGAGAACATCGCGCGGGACGAGTCCGACGATCTCCGAGCCGGTCACGCGCAGTCCGCGTTCGCGTGCGCGTTCCTCGGCGGCATCGAACACTACGTGCAGCGGCGCGACGTCGAGATCGGTGAGGTTGATCGACACCTGCGCGCAGCCGAATTCGGGGATGACCCAGCCGACGGCTTTGACCGACTTCAGCAGCCCCGGCTCCCACACCGGTTCGCCCTTCGCGTCGAGGATCGGATTGCCGTCGTCGTCGCGCTTCATCCGTCCGCGCTCGCGGATGTCGAAGGCGACGCGCGTGGCCAGACGTTTATCCAATGTGTTCAGGTTCACGTTGTAGGCGACGAGGAACTTGCGCGCGCCGATGACGATCGCGCCGGTGCGCGGCACGAACTCGGCCGGGCCGAAGTCGGGCGTCCATTTCGGATCGGCCAGCTTGCGCGCGCAGCCTTCGTACTCCCCTTCGCGCACGTCGGCGAGATTGCGGCGATGCGGCGCGCTGCAGGCGTATTCGTAGAGGTAGACGGGAACGTTCAGCTCGCGTCCGACGCGCTCGCCGAGGCGGCGGGCGAGTTCGACGCAGTCATCCATGGTGACGCTGGCGACAGGGATGAACGGGACGACATCGACCGCACCGATACGTGGATGCGCGCCGCGATGCGTGCTCATGTCGATCAGTTCGACGCCTTTGCGAATCAATTGAAAGGCGCCTTCCAACACCGCCTCGGGATCGCCGACGAAGGTGATGACGGTGCGATTGGTGTCGGCGCCGGGATCGACGTTCAGCAGCGTGACGCCATTCACGCTTGCCGCGGCCGCGGCCACCGCGTCATAAATTTCCGGCCGCCGCCCCTCGGAAATGTTCGGAACGCATTCAACGAGTTTCATGGCCGCGAAGGCTATCGCAATTGACTGTCATCCTGAGCCGCCGAAGGACGGTCGAAGGACCTCCCGCGTGCTTGCATCGTTCGTACACACCGTTTCTGGGTTAGCAGGAAAGGGGTCCTTCGACCGTCCTCCGGCGGCTCAGGATGACAGTGCTTTTTCTTCGCCGCTTTCCCGCACCGAAAGCCAGCTGCCTAGGTAGCCGGCGAGGGTGCCGCCGGCGAGGAGGGGGAGGAGTTTGCGCCACGGGAGGAAACCGTTGAAGAGGAAGCTCCAGAGCAGCGAGTAGTGCGGCGCGAGGAAGTGACGGCCGGCTGCGAATGCGATGAAGAGCAGTGCGATGGCGGCGACGGCGCCGATGAAGCCTTGCAGGATTCCTTCGATGAGGAACGGGCCGCGGATCATTCGTTCGGTCGCGCCGACGAGGCGCATGATGTCAATCTCTTCGCGATAGAGCAGCATCGTCAGGCGGATCACGTTCGCGATCGTAAAGGCCGCGGCGATGGCGAGTACGCCGCCGGCGATGATGCCTGCGAGATTGACGAGGTTGATCAGCCTCTTGAGTTTTTCGACCCACTCCCAATCGAACTGCACCTCATCGATGCCGGGAATCGCGCGCAACTCCTTCGCTTGCTGCCCGAATCCGGGCGACTGCGCGACGGCCGGCGCGATCTCGCATTCGAAGGATGCAGGAAACGGATTTTCGTCGAGCTGGCCGACGACGTCGGAGAGATTGGCGAAGTACGTTCGAAAGCGCGTCAGCGCAACGTCCTTCGAAACGAAACGACGTCCAGCGAACTCGTGATGTGTGGCCAGCCACGCGTCGATCGCCGCGATCTGCGGCGGTGTGGCGTCGGTGGTCAGGTAAATGTTGACGCGCGATTTTCCGCCGGCCTGCGCGACCGCACGTCCGAGGTTTTCGGCGACGAGGAGAAACGCGCCGACGATGAAGAGGGAGATCGCGATCATCGCCACTGCTACGAAGCTGGTGCGCTTCGACACCCACATCCGGCGTGCTGCCTCGCGGAAGAAATAGGAGAACGTCGTTTGCGGAAGCGCGTCGTCGCGATGCGGCATCGCGGTCAGCCGCCGATCCCGAAGAGCGACTCGACGCGCGAGGTGCGTTGCGGCACTGCTACCTTCTCGTCGGTGATGCGGCCGCGATCGAGCGTGATTACGCGGCGCCCGCTCTGCTCGATGAGCTCGCGATCATGCGTCGCAATCAGCACCGTCGAGCCGCGCAGATTGGCCTCGGCGAAAATCTGCACAATCTCCTGCGTCAGATCGGGATCGAGATTGCCGGTCGGTTCGTCGGCCACGATCACCAGCGGCTCGTTGATCAAGGCGCGAGCGATGGCGATGCGCTGCTGTTCGCCGCCGGAAAGCTGCAGAGGATACGAATTCAATTTGTGATGCAGACTCACGGCGCGCAACGCGCTGTACGCGCGCTTCTTGTGCTCGCGCGGCGGGATGCCGAGGACCGTGAGGATGAAGGAAAGGTTCTCGAAGACGGTCATCCGTTCGATGAGCTTGAAATCCTGGAAGACCATGCCGATCTCGCGGCGGAAGAAGGGGAGCTGCGAGCGTCGCATCGATTTCAAATTGCGGCCGTTGACGACGACCTGTCCGTCGCTCGGCTGGATCTGCCGGAGGATGAGTTTCAGCAGCGTCGATTTGCCCGCGCCGCTGGCGCCCGTGAGGAAAACGAATTCGCCTTTTTCGATGTGAAAGGTCACGTCATGAAGCGCCGTGGAGTACTGATCGAATCGCTTGGTGACGTGGTAGAAGTGGATCACGTGAGCGGCATTTTAGCTGATGACGCACATTCACCATTTGTCATCCTGAGCCGCCGGAGCGACGAAGTCGCGTAGGACGGTCGAAGGACCCCGAACCTGCGAACCAGGGAAGGGCGGCGGTTTTTATCGAGGCAAGCACTGAGGGGGTC
>JBAVBF010000433.1:0-12134 GCA_049586115.1 Thermoanaerobaculia bacterium
GACGGTGATCGAGGCCGGCGTCTCCGCCAGCGTTTCGGGCAGAGATGAGGCGGTGACGACGATGGTGGCGGCGGTTTGTGGTTGTGGGGTTTGAGCGAAGACAGGGGCGGCGAGAAAAATAGCGAACAGAACTCTCTTCATGACGACTCCTTCCCTCCGAAGAAGGCCGACTAAAAGTGGGTTCCGAGCCAGCCGGTCTCCTGGCTTCCGGGTCGTTCTCGTCGCGCCGCCTTCCCGCATCGAGCGATGCAGTGGCGTGTCGTGGCGCGAGTCGTCGCCGGTCACAGTGGCGGGGGCCGCGCCGGCATCACACCGGCTTCCCGTTCACTGACTCAGAGGAAATTGGGAAAGAACTTCGGGGAGCATAACTCACCTCTGCGTGGGAACGGTTTCACGCGGAGGGCGCGGAGAGGCGGAGCGCGCGGAGAGAATCAGGGCCTTGCTTTGAATTTTTCGTAGAGGAGGGTTTGGTTCGTGTCGAGCGTGATCTCCTCGCCGGCAATGTAGAGGTGCTTGACGTGGGTCACGATCTCCAGCGGATCGCCGTCCGTCACGATGATGTTGGCCAGCTTGCCGGTTTCTAACGATCCGACTTTGTCCGCCACTCCGAAAATTTGCGCCGGCGCAAGCGTGACGGAGCGGAGTGCGACGTCTTTCGGCAAACCGAATGCCGCGCACGCCGCGGCGTTGTACGGCAGGTTGCGCGCGTTGTGCGCGTCCTGTGACTGGATCGCGAACGGGATGCCGGCATCGTTCAGCGTCTTCGCGTTGGAGAAGACGAGATCGTAGGGGTCGTCTTCGCGCGGCGGCATCGAGAGGATCGGGCCGAGGATGACGGGGATGTTGCGCGACTTCAGTTCGGGGATGACGCGGGCCACGTCCTCGGCATCGGCGAGAATCACCTTCAGTTTGAACTCGTCCGCGAATTTCAGCGCGGCGCGGATGTCGCGTTCCAGGTTCGCGTGCATCACCACCGGCTCGCGGCCTTCGACGACCGGCACGAGCGCATCGAGGATCAAATCGCGGTCGACGCGTTTGAGGTGCGCGGCGGAGGCCTTCGAATACGCCTGGGCGTCGCGAAACACATCGCGCAGTTTGTCGATCTGCTTCGTGTAATTCTTCGCCGCTTCCTTCGTTGCCTCTTCGTCCTGCGGCTGTTCGTCGAACGTGTTCGTGCGCAGGCGCGGGAAGTGGATGTGCATCGCCAGCGGCGCCTTCAACGTCATCTCCTGCGGAGTCCAGCCGGCGAGATTGATCATCACGGACGATCCCGAAATGATGCCGCCCTCGGGCTCCGTGACGACGCTGGTGATGCCGTTCACCCGCGTCACCGGAATCACGTTGCTGTGCGGATTCACCGCAACCTCGGCACGCGCATTCGGATTGATGTCGCCCAGCTCCGCGGTGTCGACGGTGCCGGGGACGGCGCTGATCTCTTCGAGACCGACATGCGAGCCGGCGTCGATCAGACCGGGATAGACGAAGAGGCCGGTGCCGTCGATGACCGTTGCGTTGGACGGGATGTTGACGGTTGTTCCGACCGCGGTGATCAAACCATTCGAGAAAACGATCGTTCCGTTCGGGATCGTCGCCGAGGAGACCGGGACGATCGTCGCGTTGCGGATGGCGATCGTTCCCTTTTTGCCGGGGCTGTTGATGATGACGGACTGCGCGAATGCGGACGCCGCCACGAGCATCGCGAGAATGAAGGCGTTAGTTTTCATACGTCACCTCGGGCTTCGCCTCGTCGTCGCTCTTGCCCGGTCTTGATTTCCTGTTCTTCGTTTCGTCGTCGGCTTCTTTCTTCAAGCGATCCTTTTTCTCCTGCGCCAACTGTTTGCGCATGGCCAGATCTTTCTGGCGGTCGAAGAGGATCTCGCCGTCGACGAGCGTGGTCTCGACGCGCGAGTACGTTGAAAACGGATGACCGTTCCAGATCACGAGGTCAGCGTCTTTGCCGACGTCGATCGATCCGATGCGATGGTCGAGGCGCAGCTGCTTCGCGCCGTTGAGCGTGCAGAGCTTCAGCGCTTCTTCCTCGGACATGCCGCCGTACTTCATCGCCTTCGCCGCGTCCTGATTCAGGTGGCGCGCGAGCTCCGCGGAATCGGAGTTGACCGAGGTCAGCACGCCCGCCTTGTTCATCAGCGCGACGTTGTACGGAATCGCGTCATACGCCTCGGCTTTGAATCCCCACCAGTCGATGAACGTGCCGCCGCCGACTCCTCGCGCGGCGATTTCCTTCGCAACCTTGTAGCCTTCGAGCACGTGCTGCAGCTCGCGGATTTTGAAGCCTTCCTCGTCGGCGACGTTGAGCAGCATCATGATCTCGTCGGCGCGGTAGCAGTGCGAGTGGACGTCGATCTTTCCTTTGAGAATGTCGACCATCGTCTCCATCAGGATGTCGTGGCGCGGCGGAATCGGATTCTCGCCGCGCTTCTTTTTCGCGTCGTAGTCGTCCCAGCGCGCGATGTAATCCTTCGCGTCGGTGAACGACTGGCGGATCACTTCCTCCACGCCCATGCGCGTCTGCGGATACTGCGCGGGGATGCCCGGCGGCGGACGAAAGTTGGATGACTTCGGATTCTCGCCGAGCGCGAATTTGATGGTGCGAGGAGCGTCGGAGATCGGCCATTCGGAGACGGGATGTCCCCACTTCCACTTCACGATCTGCGACTGTCCGCCGATCGGATTGGCCGAGCCGTGCAGCACCAGCGCGGTAGTGGTTCCACCCGCGAGCTGGCGATAAACGTCAATGTCTTCGTTGGTCAGGACGTCGCGGATCCGCACCATGCCGGTGTTCGGCAGCGAGATCTCATTGACGCTTCCCTCGACCGCGGAGTGGCTATGCGTGTCGATAATGCCCGGCATGACGAACTTGCCCGCGGCGTCGATGACCTGCGCGTCCGCCGGCGCCGAGACCTGCGCGTTCGTGCCGACTGCGGCGATCTTCCCGCCGTGCACGAGAATCGATCCATGCTCGATCCTGCCGTGCGAAACGGTGAGGATGGTGGCGTCGCGGATGAGGAGGTCTTGGGCTTTTGCGGACGTCGCGATCGCGATCGCACAAATCACTGTCATCCCGAGCCGGCGATACCGCGGAGCGGTTGAGCGCGGCGAGGGACCCCCAGCCGTTAGCCGGGGTCGGGCGGTGGTGGTGGTTAGCAGCCGGGGCTTCCTCGCCGTGCTTTGCCCCTCCGGGGCGCCGCCGGGCTCGGAATGACAGCTCGTTTCATTTCTCATTTCTTGCTCCCCGTGAACGGGAACGTGCCCAGCGTCGTCGACACAGTCCCGTCCATGTTGGCGCCGTGCAGAGTGCCGTGGAAGACCCAATCGCCCGCCTCGTCCTTGCCGCCGGCGGCGATCGAGAATTGCACCGTCGTCCCGTCGAACGTGCCGTTGCCGACATCGCCCGAGCCGTGGTCACCCGAGTACGTCCCGCTGATCTGGCCGTTCTCGACTTTCAGCGTCGCGGAGATGTTCACGTCGCCCGAGGTTGCCTTGACGACGAAGCTCCACGTTCCATCGACGCCGGTGCCTGTCGACGTCGACGCGGCGGATTTCTTCTTCTCATCCTCGGTCGGCACTTTCGCCTCGCGGCCATCGACGAAGATCCGTTTCACCTTCGACTCCTTGTCGAAAATCGGCTTGTCGGTGACGACGATGTTGGCGATCTTGCCCTTCTCGATTGATCCGAGCTGGCGATCGATGCCGATGATCTTCGCGGGATTGATCGTCGTGGCGCGCAAGGCATCATCGGCGGAGAGGCCGTTCTCGATCGCTTTGCGAATGCCGGGGAAGTAGTCGCCGGCTTTGCCCGTACCGCTGACCAGCGCGAACAGCACGCCGCTCTTCGCCAGCACCGCCGGCGTGGTCGGTTGGAGTTGCCGATCGCGGATGACGCGCAACGGCTGCTCTTCGCGATCTTCTTTTGTCGTCGGCGCGGTGGACCATTTCGTCCAGACGAGCACCGGTGCGCCGAGCGACTTCAACTCGTCGCCCATTTTGTAGCCCTGCCGCGCGCCGGCAACGATCATCCGCACGTTGAACTCTTTCGCGATGGCTTCGGCGCGCCGGATCATCAACTCACTGTCGGCGACGAAGACCACCGGCACGTCGCGGCGCAACACGCCGCCGAGCGCTTCGAGCGACGAACTGTCGTCGGGCCGTTTGTAGCCCGCCGGATTCTTGTCGTAGATCGCGCGCGCCGCCGAGTACTGCTGCGCGTCCATGAACGTCTGGCGGATGTACGAGATCACGCCCATCAGCGAGTCGGGATACGTCCACGCCGGTCGCGGATTGAACGAGATCTGCTGCGAGACCGGGTTGCGAATCACGCGCGACTCCATCGTCCCGCCGCCAAGGTTCAGCGCCACCGACTGGCCGTTGAAGATGCCGAAGGCTGGGGCGGTGACGATCGTCGTGACGCCGGTAGCGCGCTTGGCGTCGAGGTCGTCGTCCGACAACTTGGCCTCGCGAAACGCGAGAAACGACGGCCCCGTTTCCGGCAACACCTCGGGCGCACGTGCTCCCGCCGCTGCGGGTCCGCGACGACGAGGCGCCGTCCCGCTCGGAAACCCGAGCGACGTCTGCGCGTCGATCAGCCCCGGATAAATGTGGCCGCCCTTCACATCGATGATCGTGGCGTCGGGCGGAATGGCCTGCGCCGAACCGACCGATTCGATCAACCCGTCGCGGATGATCACCGCGCCGTTCGTGATCTCGGGTCCGCTGACCGGATGAATCGTGCCGCCGGTAATCGCGTACACGCCCGGCGCATCAGCAAAGGCTGACGCGGCGAGAAATAGAAGGGGGAAAACGGAAAAACAGAGGAAACGTCTGGACATTCGCACCTCCGCGGCGCGACATGATACGTGAGGGTGTGGGGAGTAGGGTGTGGGGGGTGGGAGTTCGGCGATCTGTTACTGCGGCGCTGTCGCTGCCTCTGCTCCCACTCCCCACTCCCGACTCCCACCCACGTTGACTCCCACATCCCCCTTCGCTACGCTCACCCGCTCTCATGGTCCTCTTCAACTACGCCACGAAAGAGATCACCGCGAAGATCGTCTATTACGGTCCGGGACTCTGCGGCAAAACGACGAATCTGCAATTCGTCTACGACTCACTGCCATCGAACAACAAAAGCAAGATGCTGTCGCTGGCCACGAAGACCGACCGCACCCTCTTCTTCGACTTTCTCCCGCTCGACCTCGGCAAGATCCGCGGCATGCGCACGAAGCTCCAGCTCTACACGGTGCCGGGGCAGGTCTACTACAACTCCACGCGCCAGCTCGTGCTCAAAGGCGCCGACGGAATCGTCTTCGTCGCCGACAGTCAGGATCACGCCATCGATGCGAACCTCGAGTCGCTGCAGAATCTCGAGGACAACCTCAAACGTCAGGGCGTTCGCATCCGCGAGATCCCGCTGGTCCTGCAATTCAACAAACGCGATCTGCCGAACGCGCTGCCGGTCGCGGAGCTCGATGCCGAGGTGAACAAACTCGGCGTTCCGCACTTCGAGTCGGTCGCCACGAACGGCCTCGGCGTCGAAGAAACATTGAAAGGCGTCACGCAACTCGTCCTGCAACACCTGATTAAAAAGTACGGCCTGGAAGGATCGGAACCGCTCGACCGCGAGATCCAGATTCTCAATCCGGCCGTCGCCGCCGAGCCGCGTCCGCACGATTCGCTGTGGGATGAAGACGATCCCTTCGTCGACATCCCGTCAACTCCGGCCTCAGCATTCACACTCGACGACGCCGGCGACGCCGACGACATCCCGCTCGTTCCGACAGAATTGATCGGAACCGCGCCCGTCTCCCCGCCTCAGCCGGCCGAGGAGCCGTTCGAAGATTTCCGCGACTACTTCGCCACGAAGCCGGAACCCGAGGACGACGAGCCGCCATCGTCCGGCATCTCGATCCGCGGCGGCAGCACCTCGGCACTCACCGCATTCGCGGAGATCCCGAGCGACGTCCCGATGCGGTCGATCGAAATCCCGCTCCCCGAGGGCATCCTCAACTCGCTTCCCGACCTGAGCGCGCCAGCCCCCGTTCAGCGCCGCGTCACTGACGGCCTGGTGAAGGAAGTGACCGTCCCGCTGAACCTGACGATGGACGAGCTCCGCCAGCACCGCAGACTGCGCCTGAAGATCACGCTGGACGTGAATTTACTTTCGTGAGGCGGCGTTACCGCGAATCCCGGAGGGGTGGTCGAGTGGTTTAAGGCAGCGGTCTTGAAAACCGCCGTACCCGAAAGGGTACCGTGGGTTCGAATCCCACCCCCTCCGCCAGCGCCGACGCGCCACAGCGTTGGTTGAAGGGTTGAAGTGAACGGCCCACCCGCATACATAACTCCGCTCGTGCGTACGTAAGTTGCGTATTCACAAAGTTTGCAGCTCTTCGCGATCGCGCTACACTCGCGCGTCATCCCCACAATTGAAGAGGCAGCATACGATGAGTTTTGATCGGGCATTCGTCACCTATCCCGATGGGCGTTCGGCGTCTCTCACGCCGGCGGAGTTCTACGCGATCCCGTTGGGGGAACGGATTCAGCTGCTCACCACACGCTGCCTGAAGTTCGAAAAAGACAACCTGCCGATCGCGCCGTTCGATGCGCTGAGGAAAAAATGAAGCGCCGCGTTTTCATCACCGCCTTGCTGGTCGCCGCCGGCCTGGTCTGGGCGGCGACGGTAGGCGCGATGTATCACGCGGTCCGCAGATTCGAGACGACGCCCGGCCGCGGCGCGGCGGCGCGGACGATGTGGCCGGTGCAGAGCCGCATCGTCCCGGAACCCGATCGCTGGACGCTGGTCATGCTCATTCATCCGCACTGCAGTTGTACCCGCGCCAGTCTCGAGGAGCTCGAACGGATCATCGAGATGTCGGAACCTTCGCTGCAGACCTACGTGCTCGTCTACCGGCCGGCGGACTTCCATTCAGGGTGGGAGAAGACTGAAACGTTCGAGGCGGCAAAGCATCTTCAACGGGCACACGTCATCGTCGATCCCGATGGACGCGAGGCCAGATTGTTCGGCGGGTTCACATCGGGCCAGACCTTTCTTTATGACGGCAAAGGCGCGTTGCGCTTTTCCGGCAGCGTTACGTCTCTCCGCGGACATGCGGGCGTGAACCGCGGCAGCATGGACGTCGTCGATATCGTGCACGCCAAAACCCGGCAAGGCACGCATCCGGTCTTCGGATGCGCGATCGTCACTACGGAAAGCGAGCAGAGACCATGAGCGAGATCGTGACGGAACAGGATTCGGCAATCGACGCGCGGGCCGCCGAGATTCGCGATGAACAACTGCAGGCCCGACGCGTGCGGATCGACCGGATGTTCGTGTGGCTCTTTCTGGTGCAATGGGTAGGCGGGATCATCGCCGCGCTGACGGTCTCGCCGTATGCCTGGGAAGGGAAGGTTCACACGGTCCACCTGCACGTCTGGATCGCCGTTGCCGGCGGAGCGGGAATCATCATTCTGCCGATTCTCCTCGCCATTTTCCGGCCCGGCACGACGCTGACGCGACACGTGATCGCAGCCTCGCAGATGCTCTCCTCGGCGTTGCTCATCCATCTGACCGGCGGCCGGATCGAGACGCACTTTCACGTATTCGGATCGCTGGCGTTTCTGGCGTTCTATCTCGACTGGAAGGCGTTGATCACCGCCACGGTGGTCGTGGCCGGCGACCATTTCCTGCGCGGTATTTTTTGGCCGGAGTCGGTCTACGGGGTGGCCAATCCTGAGTGGTGGCGCTTCCTCGAGCATGCCGGCTGGGTGGCGTTCGAGGATGTCTTCCTGATCTGGGCCTGCGTGATGGGCAGGCGCGAGATTGTGGCGTCGTCGGCGCGGCAGGCGCAGATCGAGCGCCTCTCCGAGCTTGAACAACTCAAGAGCGCGGCGCTGGAAATGGCGATGGCGGAGTTGCAGGTGGCATCGGCGTAAACTTCGCGTCCATGTCCGACATCTCCGACACCATCAACGAAGCAGTCGAGCACGCGTCCGATTCGCGGCTGAACTCGATCATCGCGGCGCTTGTCGCCATCGCGGCGACGTTCATGGCGCTTTGCAATGTCAAGGACGGGAACATCGTGCAGGGGATGACCCAGGCGCAGGCAAACGCGGTCGATCAGTGGTCGTACTACCAGGCCAAGGGGATGAAGCAGAACCTGGCGGAGGCGACGCTCGATCAGTTGCAGTTGCAGCGGGCGATGCTTACCGATCCGAAGTTCGCGCCGATGCTGGACGCGAAAATCGCGGTCTACGAAAAGCAGGTCAAGAAGTACGAGAAGGAAAAGTCCGACATCAAGGCGAATGCCGAGGGCGAGGTGAAGGAGTACGACCGTCTCAATCTGCACGACGATCAATTCGATATGTCGGACGCCTGTCTCTCCGTCGCCATCGCGCTGTTTGGCGTTACCGCGCTGACGAAAAAGCGCTGGCTGCTGGCGCTCGCTTGCGTGTTCATGTTCTTCGGCGTGCTGTTCGGGCTGGCCGGCTTCTTCGCGTGGAAGCTGCACCCCGATTTCTTCGCGAAGTTTTTGTCCTGAACGTCATTCAAATCGGTAGCGGACGGCGCCGTCCGGCAGCGGGCCGATGATCAGCCGGCCGTTGCGGCGAAGTGGCATCGCGGCCAGCGACTGCAGCCGGTACGTCCTCCGGATGAACGTGTTGCGGACTGGATCGTGCTCGAGGAAGACGAGCGTACCGACGGTGCCGGGCGCGTTGTCGACGAAGATGCGCCGTCCGCGATTCTGGCGAAGGAAGGATTCGAAGCGGTCCCACTGTCCGGCGAACGTTCGTGCCTCGTGGATGTCGCGCGCGAGTTGAATCGCGATCACGAGCGGCATGATCGCGACGATCGTGATGGCGATCGCGATTGCAGGACGAAAACGTTCCGGCCGTGGAAGCGCAGCGCCGAGAGCAGCCGCGCTGGCGACGATCATCGCGAAGAGAATCAACCGTGCCCGTTCCGGCAATGGGACGACCAACGCAATTTCGCCCGCTGCAAGGGCGACGGCCGCGCAGCCGATGGTGCAAAGCATCGTCACGATGACGACTCGCCGCGAAACGCGTGGCGCCCATAACGCTGCCGCGAAAAAAACGAGGATCAAGAGCAGGCCGGATCGCGTCAGTGCGTCAGCGAAGAACGATACCGCGTCGACAGCCGTCGCCGAGATCACATGCACGATCGGAGGCGTCGGCGCGAAGTGGGACTTTCGGATCGCGTTTCCAGGAGACATCGCGATGACGGTCAGGCTGAGCAGCGATCCGATCAGTCCCGTCAGCATCGGTTTGCGGCGCCATGCGGCAAACGCCGTCGCGCAAATGACGATCTGCGCCAGCACTTCCGTTTCCGAGCAGCCGCCCGCGATGAACGGAACGACGGCGTCGAACCATCGCCACTCCTTTCGGCCGGCGGCGTTGCCGATCCACCATGCGAACGCCGCCAGCGGAACCGCGTAGGAGAGCAGGCCGGTGGCCCACAGGATCGATTGCGGTACATCGCCTGTGCCCAGGAGGATTGCGCACGTCATCGCGAGCGCGAGAGGCCAATGGCGGACACCAGCGCGCAGCGCCGCCATCATCGCAATCGCTGTGAGCAGCACGAGCAGCGTCGCCGTCCACGGTCCCAACGCCGCCAGAACCGCGTCGATGAACGTGAACGTGAAGCGGCCGCTCCAGACGCGATACCACTCCGCCTGGCCGCGCCAGAATCCGAAGTCGGCGACCGAGGCCGGAACGGCGAAGTCGTCCGAAAACCAGCGGACGTAGAAGCCGCGCACGCACAAAACCGCCAGCGCGGCGGCGGTCGTGAACGCAACCACGACTGCTGCCGCGCGCTCTTTCATCGGCGATTCAATCGACGACGGCGGCGTCGGTGATGTCGAGCGCGCGGTCGATGATCGTGAACGCGTCGCGGAGCTGCGCTTCGGTGATGCAAAGCGGCGGATTCGTGAAGAGATTGTTCCAGTTGATGAACGCGTACATGCCCTGCTCGCGCAGGAACGCGCCGAGGCGCTGCATCTCGGGGCTGGTGCCGTTGAACGGCGCCATCGGTTCCTTCGTCTTCCGATTGCGAACGAGCTCCAGCACGCCGAAAAGACCGATCGAACGGACGTCGCCGACCGAGGGATGCTTTTCCTTCATCTGCGCGTGAAGGTCGGCGAGCACGCGTCCCATCTTCTGCGTGTGCGCCATCGTGTCGTCGTCGATCATCACCTGCAGACACGCCTCGGCTGCCGCGAGACTCATCGGATGCGCGTTGTACGTGAGGCCGCCGAAGAACGTGTTGCGATCGAAGTAGCTGGCGATGCGGTCGCTGATGGCGACTGCGCCGAGCGGCAGATACGCGGACGTCAATCCCTTCGCCATCGTGATCATGTCGGGGACGACGTTCCAATGATCGGCGGCGAACCAGCGTCCGGTCCTGCCGAGGCCGCACATCACTTCGTCGCAGACGAGGAAGATGCCGTGTCGATCGCAGATGGCGCGCAGGCCCTGCAGGTAGCCGTTTGGTGGAACGATGATGCCGTTCGTGCCGGTGACGGTCTCGACGAAAATCGCGGCGATGGTGTGGCCGCCTTCGTACTGGATGGTCTCTTCGAGCTCATCGAGACAGCGCTGCACAAACTCGGCGTCGCTGTCTCCCTCGCGATAGAGATGGCTGCGGTATTTGTACGGATCGAAAAATCGCACGACGCCGGGGATGCCCGGCTCGTTGGCCCAGCGCCGCGGATCGCCGGTGAGCGAGATCGCGCCGGCCGTGGCGCCGTGATACGAGCGATAGCGGACCATGATTTTCTGACGGCCGCTGACCATGCGCGCGATGCGGATGGCGTTTTCGTTCGCTTCGGCGCCGCCAAGCGTGAAGAAGAAGCGATTGAGATCGCCGGGCGTGAGATCGGCGAGCATCTTGCCGACGCGCGCCCGAACCGCCGTCGCCATGCCCGGTCCCGCGTAAACCAGCTCCTCGGCCTGCCGCTTGATGGCATCGATGACGCGCTTGTCGCCGTGCCCGATGTTGACGCACATCAGCTGCGAGTTCATGTCGATGTAGCGCTTGCCGTCGGCGTCCCAGAAGTAGATTCCTTCGCCGCGAACCATCGCGATCGGATTCACGCTGGCCTGGGCGGACCAGGAAAAAATCGTATGGCGCTTGGTCAGCGCGATCATCTCTTCGGCGGTCATGTCATCGACAATGCGCCCCGCAATTTCTGTCGTCGTCATGCGCGCTAGGTTATCGCGAGTCGTGCGCCTCCGTGAATGGGTTGCGCCCGAAATCCCGCCCGGCGATGACCTCCGTGGTCCTCGAAGATGTGCTACGTGTTCTTAAGAAGTGAGGGACACACGGCGTGCTCTGGATCCCACCACAAGATAAGCATCACCGCTCCCTGCCGGAGACCCCATATGCGTTCACGCCCGGAGAGGCGCAGCGACACGAGCTCCTCGGTATCCCCCAAGCCGATAACGGCCAGCCGGTTTCGCGCTTCATTGCTCAACTTCCACACACCTATCGAGTGGTTTTGCTTCTTACTGGCGATGAGGATTTCGTTCCACGTCATCGATTCGAACTGCGCTAGTCTTGCGCGCACTTCGTTGACCTTCGCCGCATCGAGATCCTGCCAACCAAACGGTTCCAGCATCTCTAGCTTTGAGATCCTCCAGGACGGATTGTCCTGATTGAACGACGGGGCGTGGGAGACAGGACGCCGTTGCGGAGACGGCACCACGGCGCTGTGTGGCTGTTTCTCAGGATGAGGGTGAAAACGCGAGACAGGCCGCTTGACCACGGGGCGCTTCAGGTCAATCCGCTGTAGTAGTCGGCCATCGAGTCATGAGTGATCTCGCGATTTCCCCGCTCGCCCGGGCCGAGACCGATCCGCGCCTGTTTCCATGGGTCTTCCGCGTGCGTCAGATCGATCAACCACTGCGACGTCCGATCGCCGTAATAGCCAAGGACAGCATCGATGGTCGCCCGCTGTTCCGCATCGAGTGAGTTAGGACAACCTGTCGAAAAATCGTTGCGCGTAACGAAGTAACGTCCACGATGGTGGTTGTACACGCCTGGCACAACCGGGCCGTTTACCCACGCCTGAATAACGTTTGCGAACAGTGGTTTCTCATCCCAAACC
>JBAVBF010000434.1:0-4857 GCA_049586115.1 Thermoanaerobaculia bacterium
TCCCAATCCCGGCGAAGTGCTGAAACGCGATCTCTACGTGCGCGTGCAGATTCACTCGCAAGCGCCGGCGAACGGAATCCTCATCCCGGTCTCCGCCGTGTTGCGCGACGACGAGAACCTTCCGTTCGTCTTCGTGGCCAAAGCGGATGGCACGTTCGAACGCCGCCGCGTCGACCTCGCCTCGCGCATCGGCGACCGACAGGAAATCCGCTCCGGACTCGCCGCCGGTGAATCGATCGTCGTCGAAGGCGGGCTGTTCCTCCAGAGCGAGGAACATTCATGAGCGCCACCGAACAGCCGGAAGAGGTCAACGGCAACGAACGCGCCGCGACGTCGATCATCAACAAGATCGTCGCTGGATCACTCCGTCAACGCTTCCTCATTCTCTTTTTCACCGTCCTGTTGATTTGCGGCGGGATCTACTCATTCCGCCGCTTGCCGGTCGACGCGTATCCCGACCTCTCGCCGCCGCGCGTCGAGATCGTCACGCAATGGGAAGGGCATGCCGCAGAGGAGGTGGAGCGGCTGATCACCGTGCCGCTGGAAACCGAGATGAACGGCATCCCGAACATGACCGTGATCCGCTCCATCTCGCTCTACGGTTTGTCCGACGTCCGGCTCGCGTTCAAGCCGGGAACGGACAGTTATTTCGCGCGCCAGCAAGCGCTGGAGCGCCTCGCGGATGTGTCGCTGCCCGAGGGAGTGACGCCGAGCATGGCGCCGCTGTTTTCGCCGTCGGGATTGATTTTTCGCTACGTTCTTGAGAGTCCCGACCGTTCGGCGACGGAGCTCAAGACACTCGAAGACTGGGTCATCGAGCGGCAATACAAATCCGTTCCGGGCGTCGCGGACGACTCCGGCCTCGGCGGTCCGACGATGCAGTACCAGGTGCTGCTCGATCCCGCGAAAGTAGCTGCGGTCGGCCTGTCGGTGCCGCTGATCGTCAGTTCCCTCAGCGCCAACAACGGCAACGCCGGCGGCGGCTTCTACTCGCAGGGCGGTCAGTTCTACTACGTGCGCGGATTGGGCCGCCTGCAAACGCCGGAAGACATCGGCAGCGTGGTCGTCGCCGTGCACAACGGGACGCCGGTCCTGATCCGCGACATCGGCCGCGTCGTCATCGGTTCCGCACCTCGCCTCGGGCAATTCGGATTCAACGAGCGCGACGAAGCGGTCGAAGGGGTGATCCTGCTGCGCAAAGGCGAGCAGGCCCAGGTCGTCCTCGACCGCCTCGAGAAAAAAACGGCGGAGCTGAATCGCTCTGTCCTGCCCAAAGACGTGAAGATCCGTCCGTTCTACGACCGGCGCGACCTGATCGCACTCACCACCCGCACCGTCGAAGACAACCTGCTTCGCGGCATGCTGCTGGTGATCGTCATCCTGATCTTCTTTCTCTACGACATCCGCACGGGCTTGATCGTGGCCGTGACGATTCCGCTATCACTGCTGTTCGCGTTCGTCTGTCTCGACCTCAAGAACGTGCCGGCCAATCTTCTGTCGATCGGTGCGATCGACTTCGGGATTCTCGTCGACGGCGCAGTGGTCATGGTCGAGAACATTTTCCGGCGGTTGGCGCTGAACGGCGAAAGCGAAAACCCGCAGAGCGTGCCGAAGGTGATCATCTCGGCTGCCGCCGAAGTCGATCGGCCGATCTTCTATGCGGTGGCTGTGATCGCGGCCGGCTTCCTTCCGATCTACGCGCTCAGCGGGCCCTCGGGTGAATTGTTCAAGCCGATGGCAGACACGACGATCTTCGCGCTGGCCGGTTCGCTGCTGATCGCCCTGACGCTCCTGCCCGTGCTCTGCGCCTGGGTCCTGCGCCGCGGCGTGCGCGAGCGCCGCAACGTCATCTTCGACAAGGTCCGCCAGCTCTACACCGTCGGCCTCGACGCCGCGCTGAAACATCCATGGGCGACGACCATCGCCTCGGTGATCCTCTTCGCGGCCTCGCTGCTGCTGGTTCCGTCGATCGGTGCGGAGTTCATGCCGCATCTCGACGAAGGCTCGCTCTGGGTGCGCGCCACCATGCCGTCGACGATCTCGTTCGAAGCGGCATCGCAGATTGCGCCGCAGGTGCGCGCCGTGCTCCGCTCGTTCCCGCAGGTCACGGTCGTCACCTCGGAGCTCGGACGGCCGGACGACGGAACCGATCCGACCGGCTTCTTCAACTGCGAATTCTTCGTCGGCCTGAAACCGTACGATCAGTGGACCGGACCGATCCGCACGAAAGCAGAGCTCACCGAAGCGATCGCCGAGAAGCTGAAGGCCTTCCCCGGCATCGTCTTCAACTACACGCAGCCGGCCGAAGACGCCGTCGACGAAGCGGAGACCGGTCTCAAAAGCTCGCTGGCGGTGAAGATCTTCGGACCCGACCTGAACGTGCTCGAACAGCGCGCGAATGCGATCAAGACGGTCCTGCAGAAAGTGCCGGGCATCGACGAGATCTCGGTCGTGCGCGAACTTGGCCAGCCGAGCCTGACCGTCACGCCCGATCGGGAAAAAATCGCGCGCTACGGCCTGAACGTCGCCGACATCAACGGCCTGATCGAAGCAGCAGTCGGCGGCGCCGCTGCCACGCAGGTCGTGCAGGGCGAGCGGCTGTTCGACCTCGTCGTCCGTTTGGAGCCGCGATTCCGCGAGACGCCGGAAGCGATCGGCAACATCCTCGTGGCCACGCCCGGCGGCCAGCAGATCCCGATCAAAGAGCTCGCCGACATTCGCGAGGCCAGCGGCGCCTCGTTCATCTACCGCGAGAACAATCAGCGCTACATCGGCGTGCAGTACTCGATCAAGAACCGCGATCTGGCCGGCGCGGTCGAAGACGCGCAGCGGCAGGTGGCGAAAGCGGTCAGCGTCCCCACCGGCTACCAGATGGTCTGGGGCGGCGAATACGAGAACTACTCCGCCTCGCGCAAACAGCTGCAGGTCATCGTGCCGGTGACGGTCCTGCTGATCTTCATGCTGCTGTTCATGCTCTATTCGAACTTCAAGTTCCCGATGATCACCGTCGTAGCGGTGCTGCTCTCCGCGCCCGTCGGCGGCCTGCTGGCGTTGAAACTGACCGGAACGCCCTTCTCCGTTTCGTCCGGCATCGGCTTCATCGCCTTGTGCGGCGTGTCCGTGCAGACCGCTGTGATTTTCATCTCGTACGCGAACGAATTGCGCCGCGACGGCCTCGGAATCGCCGAAGCGAACCGCGAAGCAGCCATCCTGCGATTGCGGCCGATCATGATGACCGCGCTGGTCGCCGCGGTCGGCCTCCTCCCCGCCGCGCTCTCGACCGGCATCGGCTCCGACACGCAGAAACCATTCGCGCTGGTGATCGTCGGAGGCCTGTTTTCACGCCTCCTGATCAGCATCTTCCTGATGCCTGCGCTCTACGCGATCGTGGCAAGGCCGAAGGACAAGCTGGAGGTGTAATTCGCGCCGCTGGCACGCCGCTCGCTCTTGTGTCCGGTAATGTCCGACGCACGTTACGGCCGGGAACGGCGATCGTTTCCGCGGCCGCCCCTCTGGCTCAATCTCCTACTCCTCGTCATCGCGGCGGCGACGTTTGCCTACGCCAAGCACCAGCGCGATGTCATCGAGACCAAAACCTCGATTCTTTTCAAACGCAATGCGAACTCGCCCGCGGAGTTGAACCGCATCCGCGACGAGCTGTCGCAGGCCGACCTGACGCAGGCCCAGCTCAATCGCGAGCTCGACGGCCGGATGCAGTATCTGAAGACGCTGCAGAGCGAGGAGTTCTACATCTCCATCGACACGCAGCGGAAGAAGATGCAGTTCCGCTTTGGCCGCGCGGTCGTGCGCGAGGCCGATGTGCAGATCGGTGAAGCGAAGACGATCACCTCGCCCGCCGGCAAGACCTGGACGTTTCTGCCGCTCAAGGGCGCGTTCAGCGTGACCGGCGCGGAGGCGGGTTACGAATGGGCCGTCCCCGAATGGGTGTACGCGCTCCGCAACCAACCGGCGCCGGCCGAACGCGCCGTCGTCCCGAACGGCCTCGGGCGCTACGTGATCTTCCTGCCGAACAGCTACGTCATCCATTCACCGCCGCCGCCGGATAGTCCGCTGCAAGGGCCGAAGCCGGGATCGTTCATGGTCCCCGAAGCCGACCTCGCCGCGATCTGGCCGCGCATTACGACGCAGACGAGGGTCTACATTTTCTGATGAAACGCATACTCGGATTACTCGGCTCCTGGGCCTTGCTCGTACTCTCTTTCGGACTGGCCGCCTTCGCCATCGCCGGCGAGACCATCAACATCCGCGAGGAGAAACGCCTCGACCGCGTCGCCGAAATCGACAGGTTGATCACCGAGCGCGCCGGCAGCAAGGCGGAAACGCTACGCGGAACGGCGGCGCAGAAAACGGCCAGCGTCAACGCGCTCCAGGCCAAGTTGCAGGATGTGGCAAAACAGACTGACGACGTCCCCGACACCGGCCAGACCATCCTCGTCTCGACCGCCGAGAACAAGCTCTACGTCCGCCGCGGCGGCCAGACGGTTTTCGAAGCCGTCTGTTCAACCGGTAAAGGCACGACGCTGGCCGTCGACGGGAAGACCGTCATTTTCGATACGCCGATCGGCAAGCTGCACGTCATCTCGAAGGATGAGAATCCGCAGTGGGTTCCGCCCGACTGGCATTTCGTCGAAGAGGCGCGCAAGAACGGGATGCGCGTTATCCATCTCAACCCCGGCCAGTCGATCGATAAACGAACGGGACAACCTGCCACGAGCGCGCCGAGCCAAGGCGTCTGGTCGTGGTTCGGTGGCAACAGCAACGCGGCAGCGAATCCGCTGCTGAAGGTGCAGGGCGATACGGTCGTCGAAGTCGATCCCGACGGCAGTCAACGCGAAC
>JBAVBF010000435.1:0-10196 GCA_049586115.1 Thermoanaerobaculia bacterium
TGCGCAACCTCAACCGCAAGTTCCGCAAGAAAAATAAGACGACGGACGTGCTGACCTTCCCCGCCGACGACTCCGACGCCGACCCAAACGCCCCCGGCCGCCCCCTCGGCGACATCGTGATCTCGATCGACCAGGCCCGCCGCCAAGCGACGGAGCAGAAGCATTCGCTGGCAATCGAAATCCGCTACCTGATCCTCCACGGAATCCTGCACGCCCTCGGCTACGACCATGAGACGGACGGAGGAGAGATGAACGCGCTGGAGGTTGAGGTTAGGGAGAAGATGGGATTGGCGTAGTCGACCGCGTGGGAGGTTGGTGCTTCAAACAACGAACCAAGGAAGAGGCGCATCGAAATCGCGGCCAAGACGGATGTGCCCACGCATGCGACCGGGCTTCCGCTTGACTGCTTTTGAGCGAAACGGAACCAGCTTCACGGCGGGACGGCCGCGTCGGACGAGGATGATCTCCTCCCCCGCCTCGGCTCGTTCCACGAGTTTGGACAACTGCTTCGTCGCATCGTCGATGTTGATCCGATCGCTCATTGGTCTCCTCTGACCTAAGTACGTTTCGGCGAACCTATCGCGTCGTATGAAAACTGCGTCCCATCTGCGTCATCTGCGGATCAAAACCCCTGATCCTTATGTTCGCCGAACGTCTCCTTCAACTTCGAGACGATCTCCCCCACGGTGCAGTCTTGCCGAACGCACTCCACGATCAACGGCATCAGGTTGCGTCCCTCACGTGCAGCTGCATCAAGTAAATCCAGCGGCGCCGAGCCGTCTTTGCGATTTGCACGGAATGCGCGAACACGCGCCACTTGATCGCGTTCGACCGACTCATCGATCGACATGATCGGCAGCGTCGCCGAGCCATCATCGACGAACTCGTTCACGCCGACGACGATGACGCGCTTTTCCTCCAGCGCGCGTTGCGCGAGATAGGCCGACTCGCCGATCTCGTGCTGCACGAATCCCGATTCGATCGCCTCGCGCGCGCCGCCCATCGCGTCGATGCGTTCGATCAGCGCGCGCGCTTCACGCTCGATGTCGAGCGTCAGCGATTCGATCTCGTACGAACCCGCCAGCGGATCGGCGAACCGCGGCACGCCGGTCTCGTGCGCGAGTACCTGCTGCGTGCGCAGCGCGATCTTTGCCGACTCCTCGGTCGGAAGCGCCAGCGCCTCATCGCGCGAGTTCGTATGCAGCGACTGGCAACCGCCGAGCACCGCCGCCATCGCCTGGTACGCCACGCGGACCACGTTGTTCTCCGGCTGCTGCGCGGTCAGCGTCGAGCCGGCGGTCTGCGCGTGAAACCGCAGCGCCAGCGACTTCGGATCCTTCGGCGCGTAGCGCTCGCGCATCAGTTGCGCCCACAACTTGCGCGCCGCGCGGAACTTCGCCACCTCTTCCAGAAAATCGTTATGCGCGTTGAAGAAAAACGAAATGCGGGGCGCGAACGAATCGACGTCGAGTCCGCGTTCCACCGCCGCCTGCACATACTGCAGGCCGTTCGCGAGCGTGAACGCGACCTCCTGCACCGCCGTCGAGCCGGCCTCGCGGATGTGATATCCCGAGACCGAGATCGTGTTCCACTTCGGCACCTCTCTCCCACAGAACTCGAAGATGTCCGTGACGATGCGAAGCGACGGCGCCGGCGGAAAGATGTACGTTCCGCGCGCCGCATACTCCTTGAGGATGTCGTTCTGGATCGTGCCGCTGAGTTTCGTCCACGCGATGCCGCGGCGCTCCGCGACGACCAGCAGCAGCGCCAAAAGGATCGACGCAGGCGCGTTGATGGTCATCGAAATCGAAACGCGATCGAGCGGGATGCTGTCGAACAGCAACTCCATGTCCTCGATCGAATCGATTGCCACGCCGACGTTTCCGACTTCGCCACGTGCGCGCGGATCATCCGAATCCATCCCGATCTGCGTCGGAAGATCGAACGCGACGGACAATCCGGTCGTACCGCGCTTGAGCAGATAGCGATAGCGCTTGTTCGATTCCGCGGCAGTCGAGAAGCCGGCGTACTGGCGCATCGTCCACAACTTGCCCTGGTACATCGAACGTTGCGGGCCGCGCGTGAACGGAAACGCGCCCGGTTCGCCGAGGTCGTTGGCGGCATCGAACCTGCGCGCGTTCAGATCGTCCGCATCGAAAAAAAGTTTCTCATCGGTCATTCAAAGCAATGATAGCGGGCGCACTCCGGCGCGCCGTTATAATTCACCCCTTTCTCCGCACCCTTCCGATATGAGCGTCAGCGGCAATCTCAAAACGATGCTTCCCGGCGATCTGCTCCAGTGGCTGAGCCTTGGACAGAAAACCGGCACGCTCTGCGTCCGCAACAAGGGCACCGAGAAGAAGATCTTTTTCCGCAACGGCCGCGTGATCTCGTCCGCCTCCAACGATCCGCGCGAATACCTCGGCCAGTTCCTCATGAGCCACGGCTACATCACCGAGCCGGAGCTGATGAAGGCGATGGAAGTGCAGGCGCAGTCGCGCATCCTCCTCGGAAAAATCCTGGTGATGATCGACGTCATCACCGAGGAGGATCTGCAGCGGCTGATGCGGCTGAAAGCGGAGGAAGAGATCTACGACATCTTCCTCTGGAACGAAGGCGACTTCGAGTTCGCCGACGATGACCTGCCGCAGATGGAAATGATCCCGCTGCAGGTCGACGTCACCGGCCTGATCATGGAAGGAACGCGGCGTGTCGACGAATGGAACCGCATCCACACGCTCATCGGACACGAAGGGCTGATCCCGAACATCGTCAAAGACATTCCGGACGAGGAGCTCGAGGATGACGCGCAGCGCACGGTCATCAATGCCATCGACGGAAAGCGCTCGCTCGCGGAGCTGGTGCTGGAAAGCCGCTCGTCATCGTTCAACGTCGCCTCGACCGTCTTTCACCTGACGCGCGAAGGCTACGTGAAGCTCACCGATCCGACGATCGTGGTGTTGCCGACGGCGCCGAAGTCGGATCCCGATTCCGCGCCATTCGAGGAGTTCTCCGAGGATGACGAGATCGTCTCGTTGATTGCGCGCGCACAGCAGTCGATGCGCGGCCGCGAATACGAGAAGGCGCAGAGGCTGCTCAAAGCGGCCGAGAACCTCGACCCGAATCATCAGCGCGTCCGCAACGCGATCAAAGGTGCCGAGGCCGCCATCCTGTCCGACCTTCGCGGCCAGGGGCTGCACGATTCAAAAGTGCCGCGCGTAGCAAAACCGTTGGAAGAAATCACGCAGATGAATTTCACGCCGAACGAGGGCTTCATGCTCTCGCGCATCAACGGCCAATGGGACCTCGGATCGCTCATCAAGATCAGTCCGATCCGCGAGCCGGACGCGATGCTGATTTTCTACAAGCTCTGGCGTGACGGCATCATCGCGCTCGACTGATTTCGCCGCGGCACGGCACTTGCTAATTTGCGTCGGCGTGAGCGAGTTGGTCAACGAAGTGCTGGAACGGACGATCGACGAAGCCGATCACGACGCCCGCCAGCGCATGGAAGCCGAGGCCGATATGGCCAACGTGCTCCAATGGATCTCGTGCCTCCAGCCAGGTTCGCGCGACGCCGATGCGAACACGCTCGCGCCCGCCTGGATGAACGCGTAACGGCGTTCGTCGCCAAATCCAACCATTTGCCGGATCCGTCCTCGTAGCCGGTAGAACCGTAGCCCACGCGTTTACGCGTGGGTCCGCAGATGCGAATCGCATCGTGAGCCCGCCTTGGCGGGCGACAGAAAGCTTTCTTTCGCGCGCTTAAGCGCGCTCCCAATTCCGCGCGAATCGATTTTCCCCGGCTGAAAGCCGGGGGCTACGGTTCTTACGCCGGCTTCGCCGACGAAGTGCGAATCGATCGCTTCGTCCTCACCACGAGTCGCTTGCACCGCCGCCGCCGGAATCGCCGCCGCCTCCGTCGAAACTCGAGTCCGAGGATGACGAGGAGTCGGAGGAAGAATCCGAGGACGACAAGGACGATAGCGAAGACCACGACGAGGAGTCGCGGGCCGTATCGGGCATCGCCCACGTTCGTCCAGGCATGCCACGTTTTCGCGATCTCACGATGAATACGATGATCACGATGAAGAAGATCAGGACCCCGC
This sequence comes from Thermoanaerobaculia bacterium, assembly GCA_049586115.1. Classification (GTDB taxonomy): domain Bacteria; phylum Acidobacteriota; class Thermoanaerobaculia; order Gp7-AA8; family Gp7-AA8; genus JADGNZ01. The sequence continues at coordinate 4,110 of JBAVBF010000435.1, forward strand.
CGAAGATCGCCACAAACGGCAACAGTCCCGGCGCGAAATGCAGCGACTTCGCCTCATGCGCCGTCTTGCCGCTTCCCTTCAAACCTTCGCCGCGAACCACCGCAAGGATTCCGTCGACGCCCTGCTCCACCGCGCCGTCGTAGTCGGCCGCTTTGAGCCGCGGCTTGATGATCGTGCTCGTGATCTGCTTCGACTTCGCATCGGTCAGCACGCCTTCGAGGCCGTAGCCGACTTCGATGCGCATCTTGCGGTCGCCGGTGAAGAGAAAGAGCACGGCTCCGTTGTCTTTGCCCTTCTGCCCGACGCCCCATTGATGCATGGCGTCGTTCGCGAACTGTTCGATCGTTGAGTCCGTCGGCAGACTGCGATCGACGTAGACGAGGACCTGATCCGATGTATCGCGCTCGAACTGCGCCAGCTTTTCGTTCAGCGCGTGCGCGCGAGTCGCATTGAGAACGCCGGCTTTGTCGGTGACGTATGTGGCTGGTTTCGGCGGGACCGCAACCGAAAGCAATGCGAGTACGAACGCGAGCATCACTTCCACTCGTCGATCAGATTCATGAACTCGCCGAACAGGTGAAACGAATCGTGCGGTCCCGGCGCCGCCTCGGGGTGATATTGCACCGCCAGCACCGGCTCGCTCTTGTGCCGGAAACCTTCCAGCGTCTGATCGTTAAGATTGATGTGCGTGTGCTCGACTTCGTTCGCATTCAACGAGTCGGGATCGACCGCGAAGCCGTGATTCTGCGCTGTGATCTCCACGCGTCCCGTGCGCAGGTCCTTGACCGGATGATTGCCGCCGCGATGTCCGAACTTGAGTTTGTACGTGCGGCCGCCGAGCGCAAGGCCGAGGAGTTGGTGGCCGAGGCAGATGCCGAAGATCGGAACCTTGCCGATGAGATGGCGGATGTTCTCCTGCGCGTACGTCACCGGCTCCGGATCGCCGGGACCGTTCGAAAGCATCACACCGTCGAAATGCTGCGCCAGGATTTCATCCGCGTGCGTGGTGGCGGGATAGACGGTGACGTCGCAACCTTCCTGCGAAAGGTGGCGGAGGATGTCGCGCTTGACGCCGAAGTCGTAGAGCGCGATGCGCCTGGTCGGCGTGGCAGGCGGCTCGTCGAACGTGTACGGACGCAGCGCCGTCACGCGCTGCACGAGATCGAGTCCGCTCATCGACGGCGCGCGGCGGATCTCATCGACGATCGATTCGACGCTGCGGTCGTTCTCGCTCGTGATCATGCCGCGCATCGCGCCGAGGTTGCGGATGCGGCGGGTCAGCGCGCGCGTGTCGATGCCCTGAATCGCGGAGATGTTGTTTCGCGCGAAGTAGTCCCCGAGCGGCATCTCCGACAGCGCGTTCGACGGCTCGGCGATCGCGTCGCGAACGACAAAGCCCGCAACCTGCGCCTGTTCATGCTGCGCGACGGCTGCCTCGATCCCGTAGTTTCCGATGTGCGGATACGTCATCACCACGATCTGAAATCGATACGAAGGATCTGTGGCGATCTCCTGATAGCCGGTCAGCGAGGTATTGAAAACGACTTCGCCGATGGAGTTGGCCGTGGCGCCGAACGCCTCGCCGTCATACACGGTTCCGTCTTCGAGAATGAGGCGTGCGGGCATTTGCGGCGCGGATTATAGATGTGGCACAGACACTCTTGTCTGTGCTTTTGAAACAGCGCGGCTTGTGAGTTTGCCGCGGAGCCTCCCAAGCCGCACAGACAGAGTGTCTGTGCCACACCTCACTCGTGCCGCAGCGCTTCCACCGGATTCAACCGCGCCGCGCGCAGCGACGGCAGGATCGTCGCGCCGAACGAAACCGCGAGCGAGAAGGTGGCGATGATCGTCAGATCGATCGACCGCGTCACGAATGGAATCGACGACACGAAGTAGACCTGCGCGATCTCCGGCGGGAACGACACCAGGTGGTAGCGCGTGATCAGCCAGCAGATCGCCACGCCGAGGAGCATGCCGGTGGCCGTGCCGAGGATGCCGACCATCGTGCCGTACCAGACGAAGATGCGCCTGACCGTCCCCGACTCCGCGCCCATCGACGACAGGATTCCGATCTCCTTCCGCTTCTCGTGCACGGTCATGATCAGCGTCGAGACGATGTTGAACGTCGACACGAACACGATCAGACCGATCACGATGAACAGCACGAGCTGCTGGATCTTCAGCATCGAAAAAAGCTGGCGGTTCATGTCGCGCCAGTCGCTGACGGCGTAACGATGCTGCGTGCGCGCGTCGATAGCCCTCGAGACCGCTTCGAGATCGGCGCCCGGGGCGAGCTTCACCTCGAGCAGATTCGCCGATCCGGGCGCGTTCAGCAGCGACTCGGCTTCGTGCAGATCGATGAAGAGCCAGCGCGCATCGAATTCGTAAAAGCCGGTGTCGAAGACGTTCGTGACGACGAACGATGCACTGCGCGGCAGAAAGCTGCCGCTGTCCTCGACCGGAACGGTGATGCTGATCGACTGCCCTGCCGTCACGCCGAGTTTCGTGGCGAGATAGCGTCCAACCGCGACGCCGCGCTCCCCTTCCGGCGTGTTGAACGCGCGCCGCGGCCCGACGATCCTGGCCAGCATCTGCGACTCCGCCGCACGCGCCGGCTCGATTCCCTTCAACATTGTCTCGGTGCCGGTCGAGCTCCGCTCCGTCGTCACCAGCGCGCTCTTGAACAACACCGGCGCCGCTTCGGCCACACCCGGCGTGCCGCGCACCGCCGCGACGAGCCGCTCCGTGTCTTCGATCGGACCGCCGACGGAGTACACGAAAATCTCCGCGTTGCCGCCGAGAAGTTTTCGCTGCAGGTCGCCGCGATATCCGGTCATCAGCGCCATCGAGATCACCAGCGCCATCACGCCGATCACCAACCCGAGGACGGATACAAATCCGACCGCGGAGACGAGCCGGTCGGTCGGACGCCGCAGGTACCGCCACGCGATCTGTCGGGAGAGATTCATTCGGCGCGTAGTGTAGCCACTTGTCATCCTGAGCCGCCGGAGGCGTCGGAGCCGAAGGCGGAGCGCCGTAGGACGGTCGAAGGACCCCCAACCTGCTAACCGGGTGCAGGCGGCGGCAACTCACGATGCAAGACGTGGGGGGTCCTTCGACCGTACTGCGGCGCTCCGCCTTCGGCTCCGACGCCTTCGGCGGCTCAGGATGACAAGGTGCACCGATCTTGCTCTTCCCCTCACCGAATGAAGCTCAAAGCAATCATCTTCGACGTTGACGGAACCCTCGTCGACTCCAACGACATTCATACCCGCTGCTGGATCGACGCGTTCGAACATTTCGGGAAGCACTTCGAATGGGACGTGGTGAGAAATCAGATCGGAAAAGGGGGCGATCTGCTCGTTCCCGATCTGCTCAATGCGCGTGAGATGCGCGCGTTCGGCGAGCAGTTGAAGGACTATCGGACCAGGCGTTTCAAGGACAGATACCTGCAGGATGTGAAGCCGTTTCCACGCGTTCGCGAGCTGTTCGAGGTGCTGCACGAACGCGGCATCAAGCTCGCGCTCGGATCGTCTTCGAACCAGGATGAGGTGAAGTACTATACGGCGCTTCTCGGCGTCGGCGACCTTGTGGAAGGCTCGACGTCGAAGCACGATGCCGAGTTCTCCAAGCCGTCGCCGGAGATTTTTCAGGCGGCGCTCGAAAAGCTCGCCACCGAGGCAAGCAACACGCTCACCGTCGGCGACACGCCCTACGACATCCTCGCTTCGCATCGCGCCTCGCTGGCGATCGCGGCGGTCTTGTCGGGCGGTTTCGAACGCGAGCTGTTGACGAAGGCGGAGTTTCTCTTCGACGATGTCGGAGAGCTGGTAAGAGAGATCGATCGCGTCGATGAGTACTTCAACAACGAATGAGCCGGCGTTGGCCGCTCCCCCATCCGTCCACAGCCGCGCGATCATCGTCGATGGTCACTGCGACACGCCCTATCGTCTTATTCGTCACAACCTGCACCTCGGCGAGCACGATCCGGAGGCGCAGCTCGATCTCAAATCGTTGCGCGAGAGCGGCATCACGGCGTCGTTCTTTGCGTCGTATGTCCCGCCGTTCTACGCAGGCCGAGGTGCCGCGCGGTTCGCCTATCGCCTCATCGAACTGATTCACGACGAGGTCCGCCGCAATCCCGATGAGCTCGCGTTCTGCAGCGACTCCGCGGGGATTCGTCAGGCCAAAGCCGACGGCAAGATCGCGATCATGATCGGCGTCGAAGGCGGCCACGCCATCGAAGACTCGCTGTCGATCCTGCGCGATTTCTACAGCCTCGGCGCGCGCTACCTCACGCTCACGCACGTCAACACGAACAACTGGTGCGATTCCTCGGGCGACGCCGGACGCCACAACGGCCTCACGGATTTCGGACGCGACGTCGTACGCACCATGAACGATCTCGGCATGATCGTCGACATCTCGCACGTCTCTGACGCGGCTTACTACGCGGTCCTCGAAACGACGCGCGTTCCGGTCGTGGCCACGCATTCGTCCTGCCGCGCGCTCTGCCGCCACCCGCGCAACATGACCGACGCGATGCTGCGCGACCTCGCGAAGAATGGCGGCATCTGCATGATCAATTTTTTCTCGGCGTTCCTGAACGATCGCGTGGCCGAGGTCATCATCAATTCGCAGAAACGGGTGAAGAGCGAATCGGCTGGCGGCACCGAGGAAATGCCGAACGATTCCACCGACTGGGATCTCTACCTCAAATGGTTCAACACCCTCGGCTGTCCGCAAGCGACCCTCGACGACGCCGCGGATCACGTGTTTCACGCCGCGGAAGTCGCCGGCATCGATCACGTCGGCATCGGCAGTGACTTCGATGGCGTTCCAGCGTTGCCGAACGGATTGCAGACGGCGTCCGGGCTGCCGTTGCTGACGGCACGGTTGCTGGAGCGCGGAATGTCCGAGGGCGACGTGGAAAAGGTGCTCGGCGCGAATTTTTTGCGAGTTTTTGGAGAGATCGAAGCGGGACGGAGATCCTGACGATCCGCTTCGCGGGTCGCAGGATAAGATCGAAAAACCATGGCCAACGACGTACAACAACTTCGCGATCTGGCGCGTGCGTTCTGGAGCGGACAACCGGTCGCCTGTCCGAAACACATCGGCGCGACGATGATCGGCAGTTTTGCGCAGACCACATTCGCCGATCACATCGTCCTGACCTGCCAGCGCGGCCGAGAAACCATCACCATTCCGCAGCGGCCGCGGCAGATGGAGTTTCACCGGCAGCAGGTCGAGGGGTTCCTCGAAAATATCGAGCGCGGCGACGCGAATCTTTGCTATCGCTGCCAGTCGGAGCTGGTGATCGAGTCGTCGGCAAATCCCGACACGGGACTGGCCGAATACTCCTTCACATGCGTGCGCTGCCTGTCGTACGGAACGTGGAACGGCCAGACGGCCGAGCTCGCCGGCGTTAACAAATAAAATTATTTTCGGCTCAGGGGGTAGGGATCGCCGCTTTTCCGTCACTCCTAGAGTGGGAGATTTTTTGTGCAGGCGATGGCTGTGGAAACCTACGACTGGATCGATACGACGAATCTTTCTGCCCTGGTAGCGAACTTCGCGCGCGTCCACATGCTCCTGTCGATGTTCGACGGAGACCCCCAGAAGTGGATCGAGTTTCTGGAGTGGAACGGCACGGACGAGGAACGCCGCCGCGACCTGCCGTTCGCCGAGGATCTGAAGCGGCGCATCGCGGCGGATCCGCAGTACGTGAACCGCCTCCGGCAGCTGGTGCGCGATTTCTCGCTGCTGGTGTAGCTGCGTCGCCTGTCATCCTGAGCCGCCGGAGCTGCGAAGGCGAAGGCAGCAACGTCATCCTCGACGTGTTCACGGACGATCCTCAGTGGGCCGATTGGTCGTCCGAGGCGCTCTCATTCGCCTCCGACGAATCGACATTGGCGATCAATCCGATCATTTATGCCGAGGTGTCGGTTCGCGTGGCTTCCATCGAAGATCTGAACGCCTTGCTGCCGACGACCGGGTTTCGGCGCCTCGATTTACCGTACGAAGCTGCGTTTCTCGCGGGCAAAGCGTTTCTCGCCTACCGGCGCCGAGGCGGAATCAGGTCCAACC
>JBAVBF010000436.1:0-2732 GCA_049586115.1 Thermoanaerobaculia bacterium
GCTGTACAACGAGATCGCTGACGCCGTCCGCAACGATCGCCGCGGCCTGCACGAAAAAGAAATCCTCCTCGACACGATGCTGCAGCGGACGCCGGTCGCCGTCGTCCTGCTCAACGCCGCCGATCGCGTCATCTACTCGAACAGCGTCGCGCGTGAGCTCCTGGCCGGCGGCGCGCGCCTCAACGACCGCTTGCTGCACGAGATGAACCTGGCCGGCCCGCTGCGCGAATCGCTTGCCGGCGCAGGCGACTCGATCTTCAGGATTGACGACGAAACCTTCCACGTCAGCCAGCGAATCTTTCACCTCAACACGCAGCGGCATCGCCTCGTGTTGCTCGAACGCCTCACGTCCGAACTGCGGCGGCAGGAAGTCGGCGTCTGGAAGACAGCGATCCGCGTCATCAACCACGAGATCAACAACACCGTCGCGCCGATCAGCTCTCTCTTTCATTCCGCGCGCCGCGCGCAGGAGATGCCCGAGCACCGCCACCGTCTCGACGAGATCTACGGCCTCATCGAAGAGCGCCTCACCTTCCTCCGCAACTTCCTCGACGCCTACGCCGAGTTCGCGCGATTGCCCGAACCGCGCAAGCAACGCACCGCGTGGAGCGAGGTGCTGGACGACGTGCAGACGCTTTACCCGTTCCGTGTCGAAGGAACGCCGTCGTTGCATAGCAACATCGACAGCACACAACTGCAGCAGGCGCTCATCAACCTGGTCAAGAACGCCCACGAATCCGGCAGCGATCCAAACGAGATCGTCGTCAGCGTCCAGACCGACGGCACCGACGTCGTCATCCGCATCCTCGACCGCGGCCGCGGCATGAGCGAAGACGTCATGCGCCAGGCCCTCCTCCCGTTCTACTCCACCAAGCCCGGCGGCTCCGGCGTCGGCCTCGCCCTCGCCAACGAAATCGTCGAAGCCCACGGAGGCCGCATGCGGCTGCAGGCGAGAGAGGATGGCGGGACTGTCGTGACGTGCTGGATGCGAAATGCGGAGTAAGTCAGGCGGGCCGATCACCATCAAACGGATTGACGATCTCAACTCCTGCCTTTTCGAAGTCCGCAGCGTTGCGCGTGACAACGATCAATCGATGAGCCAGCGCGGTTGCTGCGATCAAACTGTCTTTGATCGGCATCGCGGTTCCGGCCGCTCGAAGGGCCGCGAGAAGCTCAGCCCAACGAAGCGCCGTGTCGGCGTCCCAAGGCAAACAGAAAATGTGCTGAACGGCGCCTTGGAACCAGTCATCGAGCCCGGCCCGGCGCTTGCCTCGGGGCAGAAGAAGGATTCCGAAACGGACTTCGCCGAGGATGATCGGATCGACGGCGATCTCTCGCTGGAAATGCCTCAGCCAGCGAACGACGCCTTGATCCGGCGTCGACTTTGTCGGCTCACTGAGGACGTTGGCGTCGACGAGATATCTCACAATTCGTCTGTCGACTCGGATTGAATGGGGACGAAGAAGTCTTTCTCAGGGCAGGCAAGCAGCCAATCGACCAGACCTTCGTTCGGCGACGGCCGGTTCCTCACAAGCTTGTACTCGCCCTCGTCGAGACGTTCGACCGCAAACTCGTCGCCAGCTGAAAGGTGGTCCTGGTCGCGAATCGCGGCAGGCAGCACGATCTGGCCTTTCGATGACATCGTCGTTTTCATGGTAGGTAAGATAACGTCTTACTTCATCGCTGTCAACGTCCGCCCACCAGAATGTCCCACCGATCCTTCGCGTTCCCTTGCCCGATATGAACGTCAAGCGCGCGGCGAAGTATGGGTTCTGTTCCGGAGTGCGGATTGCGGATCTGAAGGTGAAGCGATTCGCGGCCGGAGGCGGTCGTGGCGCCATTCTCGGGCAGGTCGTTCATAACGAGCGGGTCGTCGAGGAGATGGAACGGCTTGGCGTCCGGACCATCGATGAGATCGACGCGGTGCAGGAACCGACCATCGTATTCTCCGCGCATGGCGTGCCGCCGTCGTTTCACGATCAGGCCAAGTCGGCGGGGCTGCAGGTGCTCGATACGACGTGCAAGTTCGTCTACGACATCCATCGTGAGGCGGCGAAAGCGCTCAGCGATGGTTATCACCTCATCTTCATCGGCGATCCGAAGCATCGCGAGGTCATCGGCTACACGCACGACCTCGATCCGAGCTCGTATCACATCGTCACGACGGTCGCGGGAGCGGACGCGATTGACTGGTCGCAGTATCCGAAGCTCAAAGTCTTCTACCAGACCACGTTGAATGCCGAGGAGTTCGAGGACGTCGTCAACGCAATCGAGCGGCGGGCGGCGTCCGTGGAGCGCGGCGACACCATCTGCTACGCCACGAAAGAGAATCAGGACGCGGCGCGCGTGCTCGCGCATGACCCCGAGGTCGATGCCATCGTCGTCATCGGCGGTAAGAAAAGCGCGAACACCAAACATCTGTGGGAGATCTGCCGCGAGGCCAAGCCGTCATACCTCGTGCAGGGGGCGGACGATCTCGATCCGTCGTGGTTCGCGGGCGTGCGCACGGTCGGAGTCACGGCGGGATCATCGACTCCTGATTACGTCATCGTCGAAGTCGAGGAACGGCTGAGCACGATCGAACGTACTACGTTGCAGGCCGCGGACTAAAGTCAGCGTTACCCTCGTTTTCCCTCGCGTTCATGAAGCTGATCCGCTATTCGCTTCTTGTGTTTGCGCTCGCCTGCGTCACCTCGGCGAGCGCGGTCGAGCTCAACTGCCGCGGTCCGGCG
>JBAVBF010000437.1:0-9730 GCA_049586115.1 Thermoanaerobaculia bacterium
AGGCGCAGGTCGGCGTCATCCCGGCCGATTGGTCGAAGCTGCTGCCGTCGATGTTCGCCGGCGAGCCTCCGCCGTTCTTCGCAAATTTCGCGACGGCGAAGAGCGCGCAGCGTGAGCGCATCGTGCCGTTGCTGGAGAAGATGCCGCGTGAGGCGCGGCGGCAGCGGCTGGAGAGTCACGTCCGCGAGCTCGTCGTGTCGGTGATGGGCCGCGACGGTTTCGCATCGAGCGACGAAGAGCCGAGCTTCTTCGAGTTGGGCATGGACTCGCTGATGTCGCTCGATCTCCGCAACCGGCTGCAGACCGAGCTCGATCGCAACTTGCCGTCGACCGTCGCGTTCGAATATCCGGCGGTGCGCGACCTCGTCGACTACCTGATCGCCGACGTGTTGCCCGCCGGGATGTTCGCCTGACGCGGCGCCGTCTCGAACTTGCGCACGATGGCCCGCTGCATCGCTCCGCCGATGTCGTTGGCGACCGAGCGGATGTCGTCCTCCATCTCCGGCGTGAGCAGCGAATAGTCGGCGTTGTTGAAAATATACGCGTCGTCCTGCCACAGAAGTCCGCGCGGGGCGCGATCGGGCACCGGCTTGCGCGCTCGCCTCACGTGCGAGGAGAGGTACAGCGTGCGAAGCGGCGAAACGAACATGTGCAGGCGAATCATGCGCGCGTGATCGTGCTCGTCGAGATCGGGCGGCAGGTAGTCCTGATACAACACGTGCTCGCGGCCGTAGAACAGCATCTCGTTCAGGAATCCGGCGCGCAACGGCTTCGGAATCGGTCCGTTCTTTTTGTCGATGCCGAGGAGCTGGCGCGCTTCCTCGGTGGACTCGAAGCGCGCCGCGATGACGTGGCGGCTGCGCGCACTCGCGGAGAGTTTGACGATCAGATTCGGCCACCGCGGACCGTGATCCTGGAGCGTAAAGTCGAGATCATCGTGCGTCGCGGGCAACCCAACGAGCGTGTCCTCCGGCATCTCGTCCTGAATCGCACTCTCCAGCCACTTCCACGAGTACCACTTGTTGTCGAGGTAGCGAAAGGCGGGCGTCATCAGGCCGGAGTGAACGACGTAGAGCGTTTGCGGATCGAGCGGGTCGGGCAGCCCGAACATCCGATTCGGACATTCGGGAAACGCGAGCGGGCAGTTGTACGGAATGATCGGAATGCCGTACTCGCGCGAGGCGCGCTCGAACTCAGCGACGTACATCGCGTCCCAGCGAAACGCGATCGGAACGATCCTGCGAAAGCCGTCCGCGACCGCGGTCTCGAAGATGCGCGAGAACATCGGATCGAACGGCGTGTCGTACAGCTCGCGGCGGCGCGGATAGATCGACGGTCCGTGATTCAGCTCGATGACGTGGTACTTGCCACGAAAGCGGATCAGATCGATCCCGACGATCATTCCGACCATCGATTGCAGCGCCGGATCGCGCCAGTACGACAGATAGCGCGGATGCTGCGGCACCGGATTGCTCGCGTGCAGCAGCGCGAGCTCGACGTTTCCGATGTCCGGCGTCCGTTTCCGCGTCCGCAGACACTCGACGAGATCGAAGGCGATTCTGGCCGCGTGGTCGGGGATGCGCGCCGTCTGCGAATCGCCGATGCGCGAGAAGCGCGCCATGGGACGGCTGCAAAAGATGCTGTCGAAAAAGTAGTAGGAGTCGCCCGCGAAGGCCAGCCTCCGGTTCAGCGAATCATTCCCATTTCCCGCCGGCATTCAATCGGTGACAATAGCGCGCTTTTGCATGAAAAAAACAGACAACGAACGCTGGCTGTCGTACTCGAAGCTGGCCGAGGACCATCGCCCGAACGTTTTCTGCTTTCCGTTCGCGGGAGGCGGCGCGTCGTTCTACCGCGCCTGGCTGCAGTTCGCGCCGCCCTCGATCGCCATCTGCCCGCTGCAGCCGCCGGGACGGGAGGAGCGATTCGTCGAAGCGCCGTTCGATTCGATGCGCCCGCTGGTACACGCCGCGGCCGATGCGCTGATGCCGCACGTGTCGCGCCCGTACGCGCTTTTCGGTCACAGCATGGGCGCGGTCGCGTCATTTGAGATCGTCCACGCGTTGCGCGACCGCGGCGCGCCGCTGCCGTTGCACCTCTTCGTATCGGGGGCGCCGGCGCCGCAGTTCGCGTCGCGCATCCCTTCGATCTACAACCTGCCTGAGGAGGAGTTCCTCGAACGTGTGCGGAGCTACAACGGCATACCCGACGAGGTGTTGCAGAGCCGTGAGCTGCTCGATCTCCTGATCCCTCGCCTGCGCGCCGATTTCGCCGTGACCGGCACGTATGTGTACACCGAGCGCCCGCCGCTCACGATCCCGATCACCGCCTTCGCCGGTACGAGCGACGGCATCGTGACTCCGGACCTCGTCGAAGCCTGGCGCGCGCAGACGGCGTCAACCTTCCAATACGTCCCTTTTTCCGGCGGACACTTTTTCATCAACGAACACGCACGCGAGATCGTCTTGATGGTCGCGCAGGCGCTGGCGTAAGGTGCATCGCGTGGCCTACGTCGTCGCAATGAGTGGAATGTCCGGCGCGGGGAAGTCGAGCGTCATCCGCCGCGCCGCCGAGATCATCGGCGACGCCGCCGCGGTCTTCTTCGACGACTACCGCGAATCGTCGTTCTATCCGCCCGATCTGAAGGAGTGGGTTGAGCACGGCGCGAATGTCGACGAATGGAAGACGCCGGTCATGGCCGCCGATCTGCGCAAACTTCGCGAAGACGGCCCGGCCGTCATCCTCGTCGAAGAGCCGTTCGGGAAGATGCGCCGCGAGATGGCTGCATTGATCGATCTCGCCATTCACATCGAAGTTCCGGCCGACGTTCTCCTGGCACGCCGGCTGATGCGGCGCATCGAAGAGGGCCGCGATGCCTTCGAACTGATCGAACGCCTTCGCCGCGACATGACCGATCACCTCACGCTCGGCCGCGAGCTCGACGCACTCGGCGCCGCCTCCGCCCGCGAAGCTGCCGATCTGGTTGTCGACGGAACCAAAAGCGTGAACGAGATCGCCGAGGAAGTCGTTGGCGAAATCAGGCGGCGCCTGTGAAAACAACCATCTGCGATTCGCCTTCCACGGTGTCCTGGGCGATCGGCCGCGACGAGAGGCATGTCTGGCTCGTGGCCACGAACATTCCTCCGGAAGTGCTCGCGCGCGCGGCCACTCTGCTCGATGACGAGGAAAGCAGGCGCGTGGCCTCGTTCCGTTTCGAAAAGGACCGGCTCCTCTCCCTTGTCGCCCGCGCCGCGCTCCGCGCACTCCTCGGCCGTTACCTCGGCCGCACTCCCCGCGCTCTTCGTTTCGTCGCAGGCCCGCAAGGCAAGCCGGCGCTGACGACGGGAGAGCTGGAGTTCAACGTCAGCCACTCCGGTGGCCATGTCGCCCTCGCCATCTCCGGAGGCGGTGCGGTCGGTGTGGACATCGAGGGTGTGCGCGCGACCAGCGACATCATTCACCTCGCCGAGCGTTTCTTCTCCCCACGCGAAGCGGAAAGCGTTCGCACTGCGACCGACGACGAGCGTTCGGCGCGGTTCTTCGCCTACTGGACCGCAAAGGAGTCGGTCATCAAAGCGGTCGGCGGCGGGCTTTCACTCGACCTGCGGGCGTTCGAGACCGATCCCCGCCTCGGCCACGCCACGCCGGTGCGGAATCTCAGCGGCGAATCACGGCTCGACGGATGGAATGTCGTCTCGATGCCGAGTGGCATCGAGGCTGTGCACCTTGCACTCGCCTCGCAGCAAATGGAAATGCCGCTCCTGCGCGACCTCGACCTGTCGCTTTTGGAGTAGGCCACGTGCGAAGACTAATCCGGTGGTCGGAGGTTCGAGTCCTCCCGCCACAGCCAGCGGCGACGCGCCGCGGCGTTGGTTGGCATAGCCTCCGCCACCATTTCCTCATGCGGCACGAGTTGCGCGAGGCCATCGGTGGTTCGATGATCGTCCACTCGCCACAGCCAAATCGAAACAACCTCCGCAACCCTGGCCGAACCGTCTTCATCCGTCTCTTCCCGCCGTGATTTCCTGGCTGGCCCGCGCGCCGCCTTTCAGGAACCTTTCGCCTCGGATGCGAATATCCCGGCACTTCGTGCATCGTCCATGGAGAGTCGTCACGATCGAAAGGGACACGGATGAAGACTATTTACAGGTGTGTGCTCACGCTGCTCGTGGCGTTGTTCTCGCCGGTTCTGGTTGCGGAAACGCATCCGAATGTGGAGCGCGGCATCAGTACCGACAAGATGTACTCGTTTGGCGATGTCGACAACGTGAACATCTTCAACGGAAACGTTTCGATCCGGATCCCGATCGGCGGGTCGTTGCCGGTGAGCGAGCACCTTTCCTACTCTCTCACGCTGACCTACAACAGCAAGTTGTGGGATTCGGAGAGCATCCCGCTCGGTCCTCCGAACTTCGGGCATGACACACGGCGCATTCCGGCGCTTTCCTCGAACGCCGGACTCGGATGGCTGCTAACGCCCGGCCGACTCATCGCGCCCGGTGACGTCGAGTTGAACGTATTTCCGACGGCAACGAATCACGATGGCGGCGCGTGGCGCTATCTGAGCTCGGACGGCAGCGACCATACGTTTGCCGATTATCTCCATAGCGCGGCGGACTCTCTTCCTTCCGATCCGGGTAACGGCATGCCGATCCCGGAGAGCGGGATCCAGTACACGAATGACGGTTCTTACCTGCGTCTGAACACGAAGTCGGCGGAACCGTTCATCGAGTTCCCGGACGGAACGGTCCAGTCGTTCGAAGTGGATCCGGCCATCCACAATGGCTTCCGCCTGAAGCGGATCAGCGATCGCTTCGGAAACTTCGTCGATTTCCATTACACGGATCTGGAGTGGACGATTATCGATCAGCACGGCCGGACCACCGTCGTAACGTTCGAGCCCAGCCCGATTGACGCCGGAGCGGTCGTGCCTGTGCGGGCGAATTACAGCAGGCGTGTGGCATCGATCAAAGTGCCGGCCTTTCATGGTCAGGACGCCACCTACCGTTTTACATACTCGATCGAGACGATTCATCGCGGACGGTGTGGCACGCAGGTCGACCTCCCGCAGGACGACAACACGATCAAGTTGCCAACACTGGCCCGCGTCGAGCTTCCCGGCTCGGCCGGTTCATTCGAATTCCGCTACTTCCTGGGCAACCCCGGTGTCCCGAACACCAGCGACACGGGCGAGTGGGTGGCCGAGCCGGGCACGAACGTCGGCGATCCGACCTGCCACAGCGGCGAGATGCGGTTGATGCGTACGCCTACGTTTGGCTGGGTCTCTTATGAGTACGGCGACTATGCGATGCCGGTATTCGGGTGCGAAACCGCCGCTACGGAAGACTTATCCTCAGGCATTCGTGCCCGGAAACTCTGGGACATCGAGCCAACTCCTCCCTGGTCCACGCCCAATGGAACACCGGTGCAGACGTGGATCTATACGCCGCAGCTGAACGCACGCCCCTATTCGGAGTTGTTTCCCTGTTCCTCGGGAGGACCCGTGGATCGGGGATACAGCACCGTCGTTCCGGACGAGCGCACCGTGACCGTGACGGCTCCCGCCGACGAACAAGGGCCGCCCAACGAAACGGTGCACTACTTCAGCGTCTGGCCCACTACGAAAAACTGGCCGTCCTTTTACGCGCTTTATCCGTACATTCACAAATCCAACATGGGTCTGCCATTCTCGGCGGCAGAGCCGGAACCGGGCAACCCCGGTCCGCTTCCCCGCTTTCTCTCGACGAAGGCCTGCAAAGGGTCGTGCAGTACCGATGCGCACCCTCGCACGACGTACTTGCGGTATGAGATGGACAACAATTCGGCGAACTCGTGGGACAACAACCGGCGCCTCGTCTCCACCTCTACGCACTATGAAGATGGGACGGTTGCGACGACCGACTACAGCGACTTCGACGGCCTTGGCCACTATCGCACCGCTACCGAGAGCGGCAACTTCGGCGACGACGCCATCCCGCGCATCAGGACAGTCCAGTACAACCGGCCCGACGCGACGGTGAACTTCGACGCCTTCGACAGCGGCACGTTTACGAATACATTCCGAGGCAACGGCTACGCAGGCGCTTTCTCCATGTGGCCGTCCGGGCGTCCGTGGCTGCTCAACACATTCACGTCATCGAGCACGATTCAGGGAGACCAAAGAAATCGCACGGACAGTTGTTTCGATCCCGCGACCGCCTTTCTGCGAGGTACGCGGGCGCGGCGTTCGGTTTCGCCGATCGGCGACGCCGAATCGCGCGACTTCGTCAGCGCGTTCACGCATTCCGGCGATGGGAACGTCAGTTCCGAAGTCCATTATGGAGGGGACGGTCCCGATGACGACGAGGTCTCATTTCCCGACACCGAGGATCTTTGCTCGACTCTCATCACTCCGGGCGATGGCGCTCCGGGGCCGGTCTCGTATCAGGTAAATCACACCTATATGTACGGCGTGCGGGCCACATCGCAGCCCGTTCGCAACGCGCATGCACCGATGTTCAAGAGTCTGGATCGCACCATCGATCGCGATTCTGCTTTGACCGCGTCATCACGCGACACCGCAGGCGCAGAAACTACCTTTCACTACGACGCGCTCGGCCGGGCGGACCTGGTTACGCCTCCCGCCCCACTGCCGGCAACTTACTATTCCTACCGGACAGCGGCGCAGAACGGGGCCTCCTTTTTGCCCGCGCAGATTGAGGTTTCTACAGCGGCATCGCTGAACAATGCGGGTGTCATTCGGAAGCAGATCCAATTCGATCGCTTCGCCCGGCCGTGGCGGGAACTGCAACTGACCGCAGACGACAGCTGGTCGATCCGGGTCACGCATTATTCGCCAAGCGGCTTGAAGGACTGGATTTCCGAGCCGCAGAGTGTCGCCATCGAGCCGCCGGTCGATTTTGAACCTTTGCACAAGACAACATTCCAGAAATTCGACGCCTTCGGCCGAGCTCAGGAGGTCATTGCTCCCGATACTACGAAGACAATCACCTGTTACGGCTTGTGGCCGGGCTGCGTGGGCGGAGTCAGAAATGTTTCGCGTAAGGTGGCCATCGGTACGTCCGAGGCCAATGGTGTGGTGGGGCTGTCGGATGTCACGACGCAAGAGACGTATGACCGGTTCGGACATCTGGTAGCGGTTGCGGAGCACTCCGGCACGAGTAACGGCTCGCCTGACAGCGACCTGGTCACGACCCGTTACCGCTACGACCTCGCCGACCGTCTCGTACACGTCACGACGCAGGACACGACGGTCTCGCCAGCCGCTCCTCAGGAGCGCGACTTCGTTTATGACGGGGCGGGAATGCTCACTCTGGAGACTCACCCCGAGAGCGGCACGACTTTCTACCTGAAGTACGACGCCGGCAACCATCTCCTGCGAAAACAGGAAGGAGCGGAGGGCGGGAAGTTTGACATCAGGTTCACATACGACGATGTCGGCCGATCCTCAGGGATCTTCAGGGCGGCCGATGGCACACCGGTCAAGGAGTTCCTCTACGACAGAGTCCAGGCAGCGAACGGCGCCCCCTGGGATTTCACGAGCCTGGGCCGTCTCCTCGGCACGATCCGGCACAATGCCAGCCAGTGGTACGCCGACTACCCTGTCGCCGACTATCTCCAATACAACGCGGCAGGTCTGGTTACTCAAAAGGCCACGGTCCTGCCGTTCGGCGGTGTGGTCAAACAGACATACACCTACGACGAGCTCGGCATGCGCTCCGTGCAAACGTACCCGAGTTGTACCGGCTGCGGCGCAACGGATCCTCCCAGACAGGTGGAATCCGCCCACAGGAATGGGTTTCTTACCGCAGTCCCGGGTTATGCAAACGGAATCAAATACTGGCCGGGCGGCATGCCAGCCGAAATCACGCACCTCAATGCCGGCGGTACGCCGGGACCGGTCGATATTCAGGCGCTCGACGACAGCGGCATGAACCGCCCGAAGTCGATCGTGTTCAGCGGCTATACGGACTGTTCGCCGATCACAGTGCCGCCCGCGGACGCCGCGGTCACGTCCGGCAGCACGGCCACTTTTGTCGTCAAGGCGATCGGGACCGCTCACTATCAGTGGTACCGCGGTCAGAGCCACGACACGTCGCAACCGATCGCCGGGGCGACGCAGGAAAGCTACACCACGGGCGTCATGACCGAAACGCAGAGCTTCTGGGTCCGCGTGAGCGATGGCAATAACAGCAGCTGCTCGGCGGACAGCAGCACCGTGCAGGCTCGCGTTTGCGCCGCGCCCGAATTTCTGAACAGTCTGGCGTCCTACAGCAGATCCGTCAGCGGGCCGACGCCGATCTCTCTTTCGATCAACGTCCGCAGCGCCGGCGCCACGTCCTATCAATGGCAGCAGTCGCCGGACGGCTTGGAAAGCAGCTTCACGAACATTGAGGGTGAGACCTCGAGCTCATTGAGCACCCTCCTCAATGCCACCGGCGGCTCCTATTACTATCGGGTCAAGGCGACCGCTTGTGACAACGTCCGGTACAGCGACGTGGCAGTCTTCACATATGTGGCCGCCTGCGTACCGCTGCAGTTCACTCTGCAGCCGAGCGGATACACACCCGATTCCGTCGGCGACTATGTTTATCTCAGCGCTCGGGCCACGGGCGAGGGAACTCTCTACCGCTGGTACCACGGTTTCAGCAATCCGCAGCCGGTCAGCGCCTGGTCGGCCAATCCCCAGCTTTCCGATTGGCAGATGAGCGCCAACTACGACGTCTTCTTCGTCCGTGCGCTGAATACGTGCGGCGTGACGACCGACTCGCAACGGATTTATGTGCGGGTCTACGGCACGTGCGACTTCCCGCCGGTGACCATCGATTCGACGAGCGTCGACATCCCCGGAGGCTCGACGGCAGTTCTCTCGGCCAGCGACGACTGGGGCTTCGTGACCTATCAGTGGTACAGCGGCATGAGCGGCGACACGCGCGAGCTGCTGGCGGCCGTCAGCGGGCATCCGAACCAGCTACGCGTTGGCTCGTTCGCCAAGACCTACTGGGTTCGCGCCGTGGGGGAGTGCTCCTCGCATGACAGCCCGACCATCTCCGTCAACGTGCTGTCGCAGGACGCGCAGCACGCGTTCCTTTGCGGGCCGGTGCTCATCACCGCGCAGTCCTCGTCTCAGAGCGTGGCCTCCGGTCAGACCGTCACGCTGAGCGTCGATGCGCATGCCACGCCGGAGATTACGCACTATCAATGGTACCGAGGCACCGACGTCTACACAGGCACGCCGTTGGGTACTGGCCGCGAGCTTACGGTGACTCCTGCGATTACCGCCAGCTACTTCGTACGGGTTTCGAGCGATTGCGCGTTCGCCGACACCGTACCGGTGATGATTCACGTAACGTCGTGCAGCGGTCTCACCATCACCACGCAGCCTCTCGACGCGAATGTGCAGGCCGGCGCTTCCGCATCACTCAGCGTTGCCGTGGCACCGCCGGGAGTCGCTGCGAGTTACCAATGGTTCAGCGGCGAGAGCGGCGATACGACGCATCCGATCGCCGGGACGAACAGCCCGTCGTTCAATAGCGGTTCCTTGTCGGCGGCCGTATCGTTCTGGGTGCGCGCCACGACCGCGGTTTGTACGGTCGACAGCCGCACCGCGCGCGTGTCGATCAAGCCGACGATCTTCCGCCAGCCGGCCGGCTTCGACGTGCGCTGGATGCAGCGCGTCTATCTGAGTGTCGGCGTCAACGGAACCGGTCCGTTTACGTACCAGTGGTAC
>JBAVBF010000438.1:0-2473 GCA_049586115.1 Thermoanaerobaculia bacterium
GGTCTGCATCTTCCCCAACAACCCTTCCCGCGGTCTCGACACGCACCTCGGCGCGGTGCTTCTGCACGACGGTGAGAACGGAGAGCTGATGGCGGTCATGAACGCGTCCGCGATCACCGCCATCCGCACCGCGGCGGTCTCGGCCGTCGCGACGAAGCTGCTCGCCCGCGAGAACGCGCACACGCTGGCGATCATCGGTGCAGGCGTCCAGGGGAAGAGTCACCTCGAAGCGATTCCGCTCGTTCGCGACATCGACGACGTTCGTATCGTCAGTCGGACTCGCGAGAAAGCCGACGCGCTGGTCCGCAAAGGCGTTCGCGTCGTCGAATCGGTCGAAGAAGCAGTGAAAGGCGCAGACATCATCGTCACCGCCACCAGCGCGCGCGAGCCGATCATCCGCCGGAACTGGCTCGATGACGGCGTGCACATCAACGCCGTCGGATCGAGCGTGGCCGTGGCGCGCGAGCTCGACAGCGACACGGTGGCCGCGTCGAGTCTTTTCGTCGATCGCCGCGAATCGACGATGAACGAGTCGGGCGACTACCTCTCCGCATTGCGTGAAGGCGCCATCACCGACGGCCACATCCGCGCCGAGCTCGGCGAGATCCTCCTCGGCCGCGCAGAAGGGCGGACGTCGCCGACCGAAATCACTCTCTTCAAATCACTTGGACTGGCGGTGGAAGACCTCGCGGCGGCGCAGTTTCTGTACGAGAAAGCGAGCCGCGAAGGGGCAGGAACCTGGGTCGATTTCTAGGTAGGAATACAGGCTCTGAGGGCGTCGTTAGGTCGGGCTCTGCTGGCACTATGAGCGTTGACATCTTTTCGTCAAGCGTTTAGAGTGCGCAGGTTTTTCCCCAAGCGGGAGTCCTCTTTCGCTCTACGTGTCTTCAAAAGGATAGGACAGGAATGCCAACGATCAACCAACTCGTCGCCGCAGGCCGTGACAAGGTCGCGTACAAGACCAAGTCGCCGGCGCTGCAGTCGAGCCCTCAGAAGCGCGGCGTCTGCACGCGCGTCTACACCTCGACTCCGAAGAAGCCGAACTCGGCGCTCCGCAAGGTTGCCCGTGTCCGTCTGACGAACGGAGTCGAAGTCACCACGTACATCCCGGGTGTCGGCCACAACCTCCAGGAGCACTCGATCGTGCTCATCCGCGGCGGCCGTGTCAAAGATCTGCCGGGAGTTCGCTATCACGTCATCCGCGGCACGCTCGACACCGTCGGCGTCGCCAAGCGGATGCAGAGCCGCTCGAAGTACGGGGCCAAGCGGCCGAAGAAGGGTTAATCCAGATGCCGAGACGCAGAGAAGTTCCGAAACGCGAGATCCTGCCGGATCCCGTCTACAACAGCCAGCTCGTGACCAAGTTCATCAACTCCCTGATGTCGCAGGGGAGGAAGTCGGTTGCCGAGCGCGTGTTCTACAGCGCCCTGAAGAAGGTCGAAGACCGCGCGAAGGACGATCCGATCAAGCTCTTCAAGAAGGCCGTGGACAACGTCAAGCCGGCTCTCGAAGTGAAGAGCCGCCGCGTCGGTGGCTCGAACTACCAGGTTCCCATCGAAGTCCGTCCGTCGCGCCGTACGGCGCTGGCCATCCGCTGGCTGATCTCGTACGCCAACAGCCGCGGCGAGAAGACGATGATGGACAAGCTGGCCGGCGAGATCATGGATGCCGCGAACAACCGCGGCAACGCGATCAAGAAGAAAGAAGATACGCACAAGATGGCGGAAGCGAACAAAGCGTTCGCTCACTACCGCTGGTAATATTTTTCGAGTAGTCTGAGTTCTAACGGTTTCACGCAGCAGGCAGTCCGCAACACCATCGAGATTTCCGTAGCTCCGTCTCGACCGGATAACACAGAAAGAGTTCTGCGGTTCCGGACCGAGCAACGGGAAAAACAAACAATCTGAGGTTTCTCTGCGCCCGGCGGCGGCCTGCCTTCGCCGAGCGTTTGTTGTCGTCGCGAAAAGGTAAGTCAGTCATGCCACGTCAGGTATCACTCGAAAAAACGCGGAACATCGGGATCATGGCTCACATCGACGCGGGTAAAACCACGACGACGGAGCGCATCCTGTATTACACCGGCCGCACTCACAAGATCGGTGAGGTGCACGACGGCACTGCCACCATGGACTGGATGGTCCAGGAGCAGGAGCGCGGCATCACCATCACCTCAGCTGCCACCACGGCGATGTGGGGCGACGTTCGCGTCAACATCATCGACACCCCGGGCCACGTCGACTTCACGGTCGAAGTGGAACGTTCGCTGCGCGTCCTCGATGGCGCGGTCGGCGTTTTCTGCGCCGTCGGCGGCGTCGAGCCGCAGTCGGAGACGGTGTGGCGCCAGGCCGACAAGTACGGCGTGCCGCGCATGTGCTTCATCAACAAGCTCGACCGCATGGGCGCGGACTTCTACAAGGCCGTCGACTCCATCAAGGAGCGCCTCGGCGCCACCGTCGCCGTCCTCCAGCTGCCC
>JBAVBF010000439.1:0-1516 GCA_049586115.1 Thermoanaerobaculia bacterium
CCGCAGGACGGTCGAAGGACCCCCCAGTGCTTGTCTCATCAAAGACGGTTATCAATCAGGAGGTCCTTCGACCGTCCTTCGGCGGCTCAGGATGACAGGGGAGTGACCACCACCTAAATGCCTGCAACCGCCATCCATCACATCCAACTCGCCATGCCGCGCGGCGAAGAAGATCGCGGCCGTTCGTTCTACGGCGCTCTCCTCGGACTTCCCGAAATCCCCAAGCCCGGCAGCCTCAATGAACGCGGCGGACTCTGGTTCGAAATCGGCGCGCTCGAACTTCACCTCGGCATCGAGGACGACTTCCGTCCCGCGAAAAAAGCGCATCCCGGCTTGCTCGTCGACGATCTGAAGTCGCTGGTATCGCGTCTCGAAGCCGCCGGCTACGCGACGACACCCGATCACCGGCTCGAAGGTTACGACCGCGCCTACGTCCACGATCCGTTCGGCAATCGCATCGAACTGCTCGAACGGCACTGATAGAATCCGCCGCCCATGTCGCTGATTTCCACGCTGCAAACAGAGCTCGATCAGATGTCCGCCGCCGGCACGCTCAAACGCGAGCTGCTGATGAAATCGCCGCAGGGTGCGGTGGTCGACGTCGAAGGCATCGGCGAGGTGATCATGCTCACCTCCAACAATTACCTCGGCCTGGCCGACCATCCCGCCATCGTCGAAGCATCGGAAAAGGGCGAGCGCGATTACGGCTATGGCCTGGCCTCGGTGCGCTTCATCTGCGGCACGCAAACGATTCATCGCCAGCTCGAAGAACGCATCGCCGCATTCTTCGGCACCGAGGATACGATTCTTTATGGGTCGTGCTGGAACGCGAATGAAGGATTGTTCCAAACCGTCGCGCTGGAGCAGGACGCGATCATCTCCGACGAGCTGAATCACGCCTCGATCATCGACGGCATCCGCCTGGCGAAGGCGAAGAAAGAGCGCTACAAAAATCGCGACATGGCCGACCTGCGCCGCGCGCTCGAAGCAACGCGCCAGTCGCGCAACAGGGTGATCGTCACCGACGGCGTCTTCTCCATGGAAGGGTCGCTCGCGCCGCTGCCGGAGATCGTCGACCTCGCCGCCGAGCACGACACCTTCCTCGTCGTCGACGATTCGCACGGCACCGGCGTCCTCGGCAAAACCGGACGCGGAACCGGCGAAGAGTTGGGCGTCTTCAACAAGATCCACGCACACACCTCAACGCTCGGCAAGGCGCTCGGCGGCTCGCACGGCGGCTTCACCACCGGACCGAAAACGCTGGTCGAGTACCTCCGCCAGAAATCGCGTCCGTACCTTTTCTCGAACACGCTGCCGCCGGCCGTGGTCATGGGATCGCTCGCAGCATTCGATCTCCTCGAGAACGACACGAGCTTCGTCACGCGACTGCACGAAAACACCGCCTACTTCCGCCAGCAACTCACCGCGCGTGGCGTGGCGGTGCGCGAAGGAATCCATCCGATCGTCCCGATCATCATCGGCGACACCGCCAAAGCGATCGCCATCTCCGCCGAGC
>JBAVBF010000440.1:0-7385 GCA_049586115.1 Thermoanaerobaculia bacterium
CGGCAGGGCCGGCGCGGCCTGCGTCGTGGTCGCGGACGCGGGGGCGTCCTTCTTCGCGCAGCCGAACGGCAGCAGCGCCAGGATCAAAATCGAAATCGTGTAACGCTTCATCGCTGTGTCGCTCCCACTCCAACGGCATCTTTGATCGCGCCGGCGGCATACCAGACGCGGAGTTGTGCAAGGTTGTGATTCAACGTTTCCGCGGCCACGGCGCGGCGCGCGTCGGCCAGCGAAACTTCGGAAGTCGCGAGATCGAGCGACGTCGATTCCTGCGCCCGATACAGGTCGAACACCTGCGCGTACTCGGCCTCGGCAGCCGCGAGCTGTTCCTTCGCAAGCTGCAAGGTCGTATCGGCGGCATTCAGATCGGTGACGGCACGATGGACGTCCTCGCGCGCGGCGATCTTCGCGTCTTCGAGCACTAGCCGCGCCTGCTGCTCGCGCTCTTTTGCTTGCGCGATGCGCGACGACACCTGGCCCGACTGCCAGATCGGAACGGTGAAGCGAAACGCGCCGTAGCCGTAGCGGTTCGTCGGAAACGCGGCCTTCTGATCGATGTAGCCGGCGTCGAACGTCACCACCGGAAAGTACGCGCCGCGCTGTTTCTGCACTTCCAGCTCGGCCACGCGGATGTTGTTCTGCGCGATGGCAATGTCGGGCCGCACGGCCTCCGCTTTCGAAACCAGTGTCTGCTCATCCGGCATCGGCGCGAGCGATGGATCGGGAGACGCGACGACGATGTCGCCGGTGAGATCGAGGTCGGCGCGCAGCGCGCTCTCGGCGGCCTCGCGCTGCTGCTGCGCGGCTGCAAGAAGGCGCTGCGACGATTTGATCGCCGTCTCGGCGCGAAGGACATCGACCTTCGTCACTTCACCGGCCTGATAAAACGCGGTCGACTGCGTTTTCCTCTTCTCGGCGATCTCGATGTTGCGCTGCTCGATGCCGATGTTGGCCTCGGCATTCGCCACCGCGAGGTAGTTCGACGCGACGCGAAGCAGCACGGCGTCTTCGGTGCCGAGCACTCCCTCTTTCGCGTTGACGATGCCGATCTTGGCCTGGTCGTACGCACGCTTCTCGCGCAAGCCCGCGTAAATCGGCTGCGAAAGAACGATGCGGTAGTTCCAGTCCGTCCCAGGCAGGATCGTCCGCGCGTCGGCGCCGGTGCCGAACGAAACGTCCTGCGAGTTCTCGATCGTCGAGCCGGTCAGATTCACCTGCGGCAGAATCGACGACAGCAACTGCTTGCGATTCTGTTCGGCGACGTCGATCTCGATGCGCGAGCGCTCGACGGTGTTGTTGACCTGCAGCGCGCGTGCGAGCGCTTCCTGCAACGTCAGTTTCGTCTGCGCGCGTACGCTCAAAGGCGCCGCAAGCAGGATCAAAGTTACGACTACACGTTTCAATGTGAGCTCCGTTTCGATTTCGGAATGGCGATGCCGCCGAGGATGGTGGAGACGATCAGTTCGACATCGTCACTTTCCGGCGGCGGCGCGTCTTCGGCGAGGCGTTCGAGGACGATGGCCACGCTTCCTTCGATGAGGAACAGCGCCAACCGTTTTGGATCGAGTTGTCGAACTTCGCCGTCATCCATCGCTTGTTTCAGGATTCCCGCAAGCCGGTCGACGCGCGCGCGAAATTGCGGCTGACACGTCCGCTTCTGCCGCCGCTGCTGCGCCGTCGTCCCCTCGGGCATCCGCAGCGAGTGATACAGCCGGAAGAACTCGCGATTCTCGTTGAAGAATGCCAGCTGCGCCGTCATCACCGCGCGGAGGCGTTCTTCAAATGTCCCGTCGCCTTCGAGCGCCGCATCGAGCCGCTTGTGCAACTCGCCGATCGCGGTCTCGAACGTCTTCTCGACCAACTCCTCGCGATCGCGAAAGTAAAGGTAGATGGTCCCCTTGGCGACTCCGGCTTCCTCGGCGATCTCCTGCATCGTCGCCGCCGCCATCCCCTTGCGCGAGATGACGCGAATCGCCGCCTCCTGAATCGACTGGACGCGAAACTCCTGAACGACGTCTTCCTTGGATTTAGCCATTGGTCACCGCGCTGAACGAGTGGTCAGTATATCGGAATTCCGGGTCAGCGGCGTCAGGAGGAGTGACGATCCTGCAAACGTGCCCTTGACGTCCGCGCTGACTTTGGGCGTAGATTACCCGCATGACCGTCGTTTCCTCGATGACAGCGGACGAGCTACTTCAGCTTCCGGACGACGGGATGCGATACGAGCTCGTCGAGGGAGCGTTGCGAAAAATGTCCCCTTCGGGCGCTCGGCATGGCCGTGTCGCAGCGGAAATTGTCTGGAGTCTCATGGATCACATGAAGCGGCAGCGCACCGGCGCTATCTACTCATCGGAAACCGGATTCCGCATCTCGCGGCAACCTGACACCGTCCGCGCTCCCGACGCCGCATTCGTTCGCTCCGACCGCGTCACCGACACCACCGGATTCTTCGATGGCCCACCCGATGCCGCGTTCGAAGTCGTATCGCCCGGCGACACGTACACCGAGATCGAAGAGAAAACTCTCGCGTGGCTTCGTGCAGGTACGAAGGTCGTGGTCATCGTAGATCCGCGCACGAAGACGGCGCGCGTACACCGAATCGGCAGCGCTTCGAATGCCGAGGACGTCATCGAGATCGACGACGTAATCCCGGGATGGCGTCTACCGCTCTCCGAGCTCTTCGAGTAGCAACCGCCTTCATCCACGCTCATCTGCGTAATCTGCGGATCGGTCCTCTCCTCGCATCACGAACACGAGCAGCACCGCCGACACCACCAGCGCGCCTCCGAAGATCGCGACCTGCCGCGTGTTGTGGAAGATCGCGGCGCCGGTGGCGAACATGATTGAGTAGACGAGGATGATGCCGAGAATCCAGGCTATGGAGTTGCGGGACAGCTCGCCGCGGATCGGCTTGATGCCGCTCTCGCGGGCGACGACGCCCCATCCCGGTCCGGCGGGACGCACTTTTCGGTAGAAGGCGTCGAGTGTCGCGCGCGGTTCGGGTTCGGTCAACAGCGTCACTGCCAGCCAGACCACCGTCGTCGACAGTGTGGTGATGATCAGGCTGATCGCGAAGCCACGCGGCGAGGCGGCGTCGAGGAAATTGCGCAGCGTCAGCGACACCACCAGCGCCGCGGCCATCGCGCTCACCTCGGACCACGCATTGATCCGCCACCAGTACCAGCGCAGGATGTAGACGAGACCCGTGCCGGCGCCGAGCATCAGCAGGAACTGCCAGGCGTGGCTGATCTGATCCATGAACTGCGTGGCGATGAGCGAGAGGACGAGCGTCAGCGCCGTCGCCAGACGTGCCGCAAGAACGTAGTGTTTCTCTGAGGCGTCGCGTTTGATGAAACGGCGATAGAGATCGTTGACCAGGTACGACGAGCCCCAGTTCATCTGCGTCGCCTGCGTTGAACTGAATGCGGCCACGAACGACGCGAGCATCAGTCCGCGCAGTCCGGACGGCAGCAGATCCACCATCGCGCGCACGTAGTTGACTCCGGGATCAGCGTCGTGCACCGCGCCGCCGTACATCACCAGCGTGCAGAGAGCCGTGATCACCCACGGCCAGCTGCGCAAGGCGTAATGCGCAATGTTGAAGAAGAGCGCCGCGCTGCGGGCTTCGCGCTCCGTGCGGCAGGCCAGCATGTTCTGCACGACGTAGCCGCCGCCGCCCGGCTCCGAGCCGGGATACCACGACGCCCACCAGTTCAGCGTAAGCAGCGCCGCGAGCGTGATCGCCGGCACCATCCAGACCGCGTCGCCGGTCGGCCAGAACGACATCGCCGCCGCCGAGGTGCCGAACGTCGTGCCGAGCGGCGAACCGGCAGGATGCGCGAAGGCCAGCTTCGCCTTCAAAACGTTCACGCCGCCGACGGCGCTCAGCGCGACGACTGCGAGCACGATCGCGCCGCCCATCTCGAACAGATACTGCACGCCGTGCGTCGTCGCCACGCCCCAGTAACCGGAGTAGACGGTGTAGGCAAAGACGAT
Source organism: Thermoanaerobaculia bacterium (assembly GCA_049586115.1). GTDB lineage: Bacteria > Acidobacteriota > Thermoanaerobaculia > Gp7-AA8 > Gp7-AA8 > JADGNZ01. The sequence continues at coordinate 3,997 of JBAVBF010000440.1, forward strand.
GATCAGGCAGGCGAAGAGCGCGCCGCGATTGGAAATGCCGAGCGTGCCCTGGAGCACTTTGGCCATGCCGAGGTTGACCCAGCCCATGACGATGATGTTCGCGATCAGGCCGAGGTAGGCGGCGCGGAAACCGCGCAGGAAGGCGGCCGGTTTTCCCGAGTAGCGCATCTCGGTCATCTCGACGTCGGTCACGACTTCCGCGCGGCGCCACAGTCTCGCAAAGAAGAAAACGGTGAGCATGCCGGAGCCGAGCATCGACCACCACAGCCAGTTGCCGGCCACGCCGTTCTTCACCACCATCTCGGTCACGGCCAGCGGCGTGTCGGCGGAGAACGTCGTCGCCACCATCGCCGTCCCGGCCAGCCACCACGGCATCGACCGGCGCGAGAGAAAGTAGTCGAGCATCGAGCGCTTGGCCTTGCGCCCGAAATACAACCCCATGCCGATGATGAGCGCGAAGTAGGCGGCGACGATCGCGTAGTCGAGCGGGCGAAGCGCGAAGGTGCTCACGGTTTGGCGATCCCCGTTCCGCGCGCGGCGAGTCCGGGGATGGTGACGGGGAGCTTGCCCGACACCGGTGCTTCGCCGAACAGTGCCTGCACCGCGGCGAGTTGCATGACCGGCTGCACGCCGTACGCGCAAACGTACGTGCCCGCTGTCGGAATCTCGCGTAGGAGGTACGGCGTGCCGAACGAGATGGCGATGACGTTCGTGCGCAGGTTTGCGAGCAGCGTCCGCGCAACCTCGGGGACTGCGATCGATCCGGAGCCTGATCGCGCACGGACTGCGAGCGAGAAGATGACGACGTCCGCATCCTTCGCCGCCGCGGCAATCGGACCGGCGTCGAGCGTGCGCGAGTCGATCAGAAACGTTTGCGGCGGCGCGGTCAGCCGTTTCCGCATCTCGCGCTCGAAGTCCGGCAGCGGCGAGACGATCTCCGGGAAATCGCTGACGGTAACGATGACCACGCGCGCGTTTTTCTTCACCGGCAGCGACCCATTTGTCTCACGCACGAGCGTGACCGCGCGGCGCGCGATGTTCGCAGCTAGGTCGCGATGCTCTTTCGTATCGAGGCCGCGAAAAATCTCGTCCGGCGTGCCCACCGGCGCGCCGGCGAACGCTTTCGCATCGAGAATGCGCCGCACCGACTCATCGATGCGCGCCTCGCTCAACCGTCCGCTTGCGACCGCCTCCTTCACCGCGTGAATCGCGGCATCGACGTTCGGCGACATCAGAATCTGATCCTGTCCTGCTTCGATGGCGCGGATGGCTGCTTCACCCGCGTCGAAGTGTTCGGTGATGCCGCCCATGTCCATCGCGTCGCTGACGACGAGGCCATCGAATTTCAACTCGTTCCGGAGCAATTCATTGACGATCTTCTTCGACGTCGTCGCCGGCATGGTCCCGTTCTGCGGCACCTCGGACTCCACCGTCCCGTACGGATTCTCGTCAGCTCCGGGACGCCGCACCGGCACGAGCTCGGCGTCCAACGCCGGCACGGCAAGGTGTCCGATCATGATCGACTTCACGCCGGCATCGATCGCCGCGCGGAACGGCAGCAATTCGACGCGATCGAGCCGCGCGCGATCGACATTCAGAATCGGCAGCGAGCGATGCGAATCGACATGCGTGTCGCCATGCCCCGGAAAGTGTTTCGCGGTCGCAAGTACATGCTCCGACTGAACTCCGCGAATGAATGCGACGACGAATTTGCCGACCTCGTCAGGATCCTCGCCGAAGCTGCGCGCGTTGATGACCGGATTGTCAGCATCGACATTCACATCCGCGATCGGGGCATAGATCTGGTTGATGCCCACCAGCTTCGCCTCCCGCGCCACCACACGCCCCTCGGCTTCCGCCAGCGACGGATCGCCCGTCGCCGCCACCGCCATCGCCCACGGCCAGTACGTCGTGTCGAGGAACCGCATCCCCATCCCCGACTCCAGGTCCGCGCTCACGATCAGCGGCACGCGCGCCTCACCCTGCAATCGCGCGTTCAGTTGCGCAGTCTCGTAGACGTTCGATACCGACCAGATCACGCCGCCGACATGGTTCTCGTGAACCTGCCGCCGCAACTCCTGATACGCCCACGACGACTCCGGCATGAACACGCCCTGCCCGAGGACGACAAATATCTGCCCGACCTTTTCGTCGAGGGAGAGCTCATCAACGCGGATCGCATGATGTTGCGGGACCGACGCACACATCGAAGCCAGCAAGGCTAGCACGGCAGGAACAACCGATCGGACGCGGCGCAAGTGCGGAGAAGGATACCTCCGCGCCTCCGCGTGAAACCGTTCCCCGTTACTTGATCACCGCCCGCACCCCGATCGTCCCGGTCGCGCTCGGGTCATCTTTCGACGACACCGCGATCGATTCGTTGAGCGCGCCGGCTTTCGCGCGGGCGCCATCGATGGTAACCGTCAGCGCTTCCTTCGCTTTCGGCGCGAGCTTGGCCTTCGTGTCGTATTCGTAGTACAGGCAGCGGCAGGTGGAGCGCGCGACTGCGATCGACAACGGCGTCGATGAGGTATTCGTGATCTCGAACTGCCGCACCGCCCGCGTTCCCTTTCGAATCGTCCCGTAATCGGCAACCTCGGGCGCGATGCGGATCGACGCCGCGGCAGGGGCGGCCGGCGTCACGGTCGAAGTCGCGGCCGTATCGGGACTCGTCGTCGACGGCGGCTGCTCGATCACCTGCGGCGTGGTTGTTTTCTTGTCCGAGCTGGCGCGCCAGATCAGCCAGCCGATGACGCCGAGGACCGCGACGGCGATCAGCATCATCAGGAGCATCCGCGAGCCGTTGTTCGACGGACGATCGGCCGGAACGTCGTAGTTCGCGATGCCGTGATCGGTTACCGGCTCGGACGAGACCCCCGATGAAACCAACGGGCGGTTGCCGGGCGCCGTCCCCATCCGCTGCGTCTCGTTGTATGAGGGATTCGGAACCGCGACCGTGCCGGACGCCGTCCCTTTGCCCTCCAACTCGTCGAGCTTGCGCAGCGAAGCATCGATGGACGCGACCAGCCGCTGATACTCCGCCGCGAGCTGCTCGGTCGGCGCATCAGGAACCATCCGCACGAGCGTTTCGCGATGCGTCCGGTAATGCTGCCGCAGCACCTCGATCTCCCGCGCCCGGTCTCCCCGCTTCACACTCACGGTCCCAAAATCATCAGACATCGGTCACCTCGAACCGTGCATCTTTGCAAAAAGCGGGCGGAGGGACAAATGAATGAGCGGTCCGCACTGTCATCCTGAGCCGCCAGACCCGAGTAGCGAAGCGCGGATCGGCGCAGGACGGTCGAAGGACTTCCTCAGTGCTTGCGGTGGTCAACGGCCGCCCGACCCTCCCCGGTTATCAGGAACGGGGTCCTTCGACCGTCCTGCGC